>CANFJF010000026.1 GCA_947447355.1 Comamonadaceae bacterium | reverse complement strand
CTGCAGCTGACATCGAAGCTCGCGTCAAGCAAGTGCGCGTTCAGATCGAAGAAGCCACGTCTGACTACGACCGTGAAAAACTGCAAGAGCGCGTGGCCAAGCTGGCCGGCGGTGTTGCTGTGATCAAGGTTGGCGCTGCCACCGAAGTCGAAATGAAAGAGAAAAAAGCCCGCGTTGAAGACGCCCTGCACGCTACCCGCGCTGCTGTGGAAGAAGGCATTGTGGCTGGCGGCGGCGTTGCATTGCTGCGCGCCAAGCAAACTGCTGGCGTCATCAAAGGCGACAACGCTGACCAAGACGCCGGCATCAAGCTGGTGTTGAAAGCCATCGAAGCGCCTCTGCGCGAGATCGTTTACAACGCTGGTGGCGAAGCCTCTGTGGTTGTGGCAGCTGTTTTTGCCGGTAAAGGCAACTACGGCTTCAACGCTGCCAACGACACCTACGGCGACATGATCGAAATGGGCATCTTGGACCCAACGAAAGTGACCCGCACGGCTCTGCAAAACGCAGCTTCTGTGTCTTCGCTGATGCTGACAACCGAGTGCATGGTCGCTGAGTCTGCTAAAGACGACGCACCTGCAGGCGGCATGGGCGGTGGCGACATGGGTGGCATGGGCGGTATGGGCGGCATGGGCATGTAATTGCCAGGCCCGGTTGCCCTTACCGGCAACTGACCACAAAAAAACCCCCGCAAGGCGCAAGCACTGCGGGGGTTTTTCTTTGCGCGATGCTGACTAACTCAGGCGCGCAGTTTCTGAAGCAAGCCAGCCGTCGACGCGTCCAGCCCGCTCACCTCACCGCTGGCCAAGCGCGCTTCAACGTCTTTCGCCAGCACCTTGCCGAGCTCAACGCCCCATTGGTCAAAGCTGTTGATGCCCCAGATCGCGCCACTGACAAACACGCGGTGCTCTTGCAAGGCGACCAAGGCACCCAAGCTGGCCGGCGTGAGTTCATCCAGCAGCAAGAAGGTGCTGGGCCGATTGCCCGGAAAGTCGCGATGACCGCCGGCGTCTGCCTGGCCGAGCATCAGCGCTTGCGCCTGCGCCAGCACATTGGCGAGTAATTTTTCGTGATGACTGGGTAAGTTGTGCGCGGCTTTTTTGACCGCCACAAACTCCACCGGTACCACCTCTGTGCCTTGGTGCAGCATCTGAAAATAAGCGTGCTGCCCGTTGGTCCCGGGCTCACCCCAAAGCACCGGCGCGGTGTCAAAAGGCAGTGCCGCACCGCTGCGGTCAACGCGCTTGCCGTTGCTCTCCATCTCCAACTGCTGCAAGTACGCCGGCAGGCGCTGCAAGGCGCTGTGGTACGGCGCCACACTGCGGCTGCTGAAACCATGAAAGTTGCGGTACCAAACGTCCAGCAAGCCGAGCCGAATCGGTAAATTGCGCGAAGCTGGCGCGCTGCGAAAGTGCTGGTCCATGGCATGTGCGCCGGCCAGAAATTCTTTGAAACCCGCCGCGCCGATGCTGATGGCCAAAGGCAGACCAATCACCGACATCAATGAATAGCGGCCACCGACCCAGTCCCAAAAACCAAACGTGGTGGTGATGCCAAAGGCTTGAGCACCCGCCACGTTGCTGGTGAGCGCTGCAAAATGCCGCGCAATTTTTGGCGCTGCAGCAGCACCCAGCTGCGCTTCAAACCAACGCTTGGCCGACAGCGCATTGGTCATGGTCTCGGTGGTGGTGAAGGTTTTAGAGGCCACCAAAAAGAGTGTTTTCTCGGCGTCCAGCTGACTCAAAATGCCAGCCAACTCATGACCATCGACGTTCGAGACAAAGTGAAAGCGTTTGCCCGGAGTCGAGAACTCAGCCAGCGCCAGCACTGCCATTTGCGGCCCCAAGTCTGAGCCGCCAATGCCGATGTTCACCACATCGGTGATGCTCTCGTCGGCCCGCACCTGCTCGGCATACGCCAGCATGGCGGACAGCGTGGTGTGCACTTCAGCCAACGCGTCATGCCAAGGTTGCGGCGGATCGCCAGCCTGCAGCGCAGGTTGCCGCAGCAAGAAATGCATGACAGCGCGCTGCTCGGTGGTGTTGATTTTTTCACCCGCAAACATGGCGTCGCGGTGCGCCTCTAAGCCGCACTGCTGGGCCAAGGTTTGCAGCAAACTTTCCGTCCGCTCATCGATCAGGTTTTTAGACAGATCGGCAAAAACATAGGGCGCTGGCTGGCTGAAGTTGGCAAAACGTTGCGCGCCCTTGGTTGAGCCTGACGCGTCTGCGCTGAACGCCTGACGCAGGTCAAAGCCCTTCCCCGCCGCTGCAAAATGCGCCTGTAACGCCTCCCAAGCGGGCGTGCGGTCGCAACGCGTGGTGACAGGCAGCGAGCCCGTCATGCAGCCAGCATCAGTTGCTCAAGTTTGACGGCGTCGGCCGCAAAAGCCCGAATACCTTCTGCGAGTTTTTCGGTCGCCATCGCATCTTCGTTCAGGGCGAAGCGGAAACTCGCTTCGTCAAACTGCACCGGCGGCAAGTCCAGCGCCTTGGCGGCGTCGGCGTCCAATGCACGCAGCAGCGGCGCGTCGGTGGCGGCCAATTGCGCCAACAACTCCGGGCTGATGGTCAGCAAGTCGCAACCGGCCAGCGCCGTGATTTGCCCGACATTGCGAAAGCTCGCACCCATGACTTCCGTGGCGATGCCAAATTTTTTGTAATGGTTGTAGATCTCGCGCACCGACTGCACGCCGGGGTCATGGGCGCCCGCTTTGTCGGCCTCGACCCACGCCGCGCCGGCTGATTTTTTGTACCAGTCATAAATGCGCCCGACAAAAGGCGAGATCAGCTGCACCTTGGCTTGGCCGCAAGCCACCGCCTGGCAGAAAGAAAACAGCAACGTCAGGTTGGTGTGAATGCCCGCGCGCTCCAGTTCAGCCGCCGCCTGAATACCTTCCCACGTGGCGGCCACTTTGATCAGCACGCGATCAGCCGAAATACCTTCGGCTTTGTAGAGCGCGATCAAGCGCTTGCCACGTGCCACTGTGGCGGCGGAGTCAAAGCTCAAACGCGCATCCACCTCGGTTGACACGCGACCGGGGATGATCGACAAAATCTCGCCGCCAAAACGCACCAGCAAGCGGTCAATCACCTCGTCCAGAGGCTGGCCCCGAAAGCGCCCAACAACGTCTTTCAGCAGCGGTTGGTAATCGGCCTTTTGCACCGCCTTGAGAATCAGCGACGGGTTGGTCGTTGCGTCCTGCGGCTTGAACTGGCTGAGTTGTTTGAAGTCGCCGGTGTCGGCCACCACGGTCGTGAATTGTTTGAGTGCGTCGAGTTGGTTCATTGTGTAATTATCGTATTGGTCAGCGCCAGATCGGAGCTCAACCGGAGTTACGTTACTGGAACGAACTTTCCAACTTTGCGACTGCCCCGGCGCCTTTACGAGCGAAGCGCGACCATCAATCTGCGAAAGGCTTGCCCCGATACCAGGCCTGTTGCGCCATGCGCAGCATCGGTTTGTCACCTGATGTGTCGCCGTAGGCGTAGAGCTTCATGCCGGCCAATGCAGCCGTGTCATAGCGCTCGGCCAACCAAGCCTGCAGGCGAATGACTTTTTGTTCGCCGTGGCAGTTGGGCGTTTTCATGCGGCCAGTGAGTTGCTCTGCCGCTTGTAAGCACTGCCCTTTTATGTTGACTTCCATTTGTGTGCAGACCAAGCCATCAAAGCCCAAAAACTCTGCTGCCCGCTGAAGGTAAATATCGGGTGAGGCGCTGACCATGACGCAGCAATGCCCCGCGGCCCGATGCCAAGCGAGTCGGGCCATCGTCGGGTCTTGGGCGTTGCGCAGCTGCGCCGGCAATTGTTCGCTGGCCCAGCGCTCGGCCCAGCGCTGCACATCGGCCATGGGCACGCCTCGCAACGCCGCCTTGAACAAGCGCGCCTTGGCGATATCGTTGCGCACCAACCGCAGCGCATGGCCGACCAGCCACGGACTGCTTCGCAATAACGCCCACGCGAAACGCGGCCAGCCCAGTGCAGTGGCCAGAAAGGGCAGCAAGGTGTCGCCGTGGGTGAGGGTGCCGTCGAAGTCAAACGCCGCCACACAAAGATTGTGCTGCTCTGGCTTGGCTAGCGGCTCTAGCGCGGGCATCGCACTTGGCCGCAATAGCGCTCACAAAACGGGCAACCGGTCATCGGCAGCCATGTGGGGATGTTGTAGTAGCGCTTAAAGATCGTCGCCAGAACACCGTCGCGGTAGGCCGGAAAGTTGAAGCCCTGACCTTCGACCACATAAAACGTCACGCCACTCTGCTCGATTTGACGCAGCTCGACTGAGTCGAAATAAGGCCGGTAGTTGGCCAGGTCTGGCGGGCCGCCGTGGATGATGCGGACGGTCTTGCCTTGGTACAGCGAGAAGTCGACCAGCATGTCGTCTTGCCGCGCATGAAAACGACCCGGGCCAAACACCGGCACGTAGCGGCGCAGCTCAAAACCGTAGATCGAGGCCGGCGTGTAGGCGTCAGCCATGAGCACAACACCCGGCGCGTCGACTTGCGTCAAGATCGCTTGCGCGTCGAAGCTGCGCACGATGCTGGGGTAGAGCGCCGCTTTTTTCCAATCGACGGGCGAGCTCATGCCGATGCCTGTGACCACCAACACATGAAAACCGGCGAACAGAGCCAAACCGAGGGCGCAGGCTTTAAGACGTTCGGCGGGCAGTGCCAGCGCCAGCAGCGCAAAACCGAAGGGGTAAAACGACAGCACCCAATGCAGGCCGATGACTTTCTTGAACGACAGCAGCGTAAAAAAGGCCAGTGGCACCAGCACCAAACAAGTTAGCAGCCGGTGCTGCACGGCGGTGCTGCGCAGCGCCTGCCGGTGCTTCCAGCCAAGCCAGACCGCTGCCGGGCTGGCGAGGTACAGCATCATGCCAAGGTACATCAAGGGTTTGCGCAGCTCAAAGTGGTCGTCTTCGTTGCGGTTGAAGAGGTTGAACATGATGTTCGACCAACCGTGCTCCATGTTCCAAGCGATGTTGATGGCCGGGCCGGGCAAGGCGCACAGCACCACCAGCGCCAAGCCTTGCCAGCGCTCGCGCCGATAAAACGCGAAGTAGACCAAATACGTCAACCCCAGCACCACGGAAAAGTACTTGGACAAAAAGGCGCAACCCAGAAAAATGCCCGACAGCGCGTAGAGACCCCGCGCCGCAGCGTCCAGCCGCGGGCGCAGTTCGGCGCGCAGCATGACGGCCACCGACAACATGGACCAGAACATCAAAGGCGTGTCGGTGGTGATGAGCACGTTGAGCCAGTTGATGGGGGCCAGCCAGAAAAACAGCACGGCCCAGCCAGCGCGTTGCCCGGCCACCGGCTTCAGCGCCCAACCCAAAGCAGCGCCCAAGGCCAGCGGCAGCAACACTGCGGGCAGACGAATGGCCCAGAGCGAGTCACCGAACACACTGCGCATCAGGCCGATGAGCCAGCCGACCATCGGCGGGTGGTCGTAGTAGCCCCAGTCTTTGTAGACGCCCCACCAGTAGAAAAAAGCCTCGTCACCTGTGACCGGAAAGACGGCAGCAATCCACAGCCGCAAGGCCAGCGAAGCCAGCCCAACGGCGAGCAGCCAACGCATGAGTCCCCCCTTTAAATCGCCTTGAAAGTCCGGATAGGCTGATTGGGCTGGCAGTGAAATGCTGGACGGCGTAGCCGCGGGAGTTGAGTTCATGAAGGGATATTAGAAGCGGATGTCTTTGCGAATGGCCACACTGTAAAGCAGCGCCAATAAACCCAGCGCCACGGCCAGCCAAAGCGTCAGCAAGCGCACCAGCACCGTCAACGCCACGGCGGTGCCAACGGCGGCACCCTTGCCGACCAGCAGCGCCACCAACACAGCCTCGGTACCGCCCAGCCCAGCAGGCAAGGCAGACAGCGCACCGCCAACCATCGCCAGCGCATAAAAACTGGCGGCCAGCCATGCAGACAGGTCCAAGCCAGCGGCGCGGCACAGCAAGGCCACCGCCAAACCTTGTGCAGCCCAAGCCGTTAGCGTCAGTGCCAGCCAGCGCCACGGCTGATGGGCCAGACAATGCCAGGCCTCGTGCAACCACGCCAACCGCGCAGCCCAACTTGGCTGGCGAACGATGCGACGCGCGACGACAAAAAACATCCAAAGCCCCAATGCAGCGACAACCAGCAAGCCCACGCTCCAGCCCCAAAAGCCAAGACCCCAAGCGGTCAGCCCCTGAGCGCTGTGCCACCAGAGCCAAGCCAGTGCAGGCAAAGCCATCAGCAAAAGACAGAGCAAGTCGGCCAAACGCTCAGCGCCAAAAATCGCCAGACTTTGCGCCGTGCCCAAGGGCTGACTCACCAGCCACAGGCCGCGCACCGCCTCGCCCACATTGCCGGGCGTGGGCGTGAGCGCGTAGCCGGCGACATACAGGCGCAAACCGTCCAGCACACCAAGCGGGCGCTGGTAAAGCGCCATCCAGCTGCGCCAGCGCAAGCCGCGCAGCAGGTAGTTCAGCAGGCATAAAGCTGCAGCTGCCAGCCCGGTGAAGGAAAACAAAGCGGTGAGAGCTGCAGTTGGCGACGCCTCGCCGAAAAAAGCCAGTGCAGCGGCATAGGCTGTGGCGACCAACCCCAACACCAGCAAAAGTTTTTTGATGGACAGACGCTGTGCAGGCGGCTCAGCCCGCGAAGCGCTCACCAGAGAAATCCAAAAAACACAAGCAGCCAAGCCATGCAGGCAGCCAAGGTCCACGGGTCGCGCATCAGATCGCGCGCAACGTCTTCACCTTGGCCGCGGTGAACTTGGTAGGCGTAGCGCAGCAAGCCAAAGATAACAATGGGCACGGTGTAAATCAAACGCTCACCATGCATGCCCTGTGCTTCCGGGCTGGTGGCAAACAAACTGTAGGTGATGATGGTCGCGGTCATGGTGACGGCCATGAAGGTGTCGAGTAACGCCGGCGGGTAATGCGCCAACACGGCACGTTGACTGGCCACGTCGTGAAAACTCTCGGCCTTGCGTTTGGAAAAGCCCAAGAACAACGCCACGAATAAACCCGTGAGCAGCAACCAACGCGAGGGTGCAATGCCCACTGCCAGCGTACCGGCGAGAAGGCGGATCATGAAGCCAGAAGCGATGACGCCGACATCGACCACGGGCACCCGTTTGAGACGCCACGAGTAAGCCACATTGAGTGCGATGTACAAGGCCAGCAGTGTCAGCAAGGTCTTGTTGCCGGTCGCCAACCAGACCCCGACGGCCAGCAACGCCAGCCCCAATATGGCGGCCTGTGGCAGCGTCACCTGCCCACTGGCGAGTGGGCGAAAGCGCTTGCTTGGGTGCTCCGCATCAGCGTGGCGATCAAGCCAGTCGTTGACGATATAGACCATGCTGGAGATGCAGCAAAACGCAGCGAAGGCGAAAAGCACTTGATGGATGAGCGCAGGATTTCGCCAGTTTTCACTGAACAGCAGGCCAGCAAAAACAAAAACGTTTTTGAGCCACTGGTGAGGTCGCATTAACTTGAAAAGGCCGAGCATGGGCAACATGTAGGATGGGCAGACAGATGGGATCGTCAAGAGCATAACTGACGGGCGAAGGTGAGCGCGCCGGCACGCATCGCCAAGAGGGCTCGGCTCCTACAAGACGCAACGCGACTCGACTCGACTCGACTCGACTCGACTCGACTCGACACGACACGACACGACGTTATATTCGTAGGAGGCCAGCCTCTGGCCGATTCTCCGAACGCGACCGATTCTCCGAACGTCACCAGCTCTCCAAACACGACCGACTCTGTGCCCGCCACAATCGACAAAAATCACCGTTCCGCGCATCCACACAGCCAAAAAACTCCGCATGATTGACCATCTCGACCACTTGGTGCTAACCACGAACAATGAAAACGCTTGCATCGACTTTTACACGCGGGTGCTGGGCATGCCGCTTGAAAGCTTCGTTGGCGGCACGCCACCGGTGACGCGCCAAGCCTTCAAGTTCGGGCAACAAAAAATCAACCTGCACATCAAAGGCTCGGAGTTTGAACCGAAAGCGCACTTGCCGGTACCGGGTGCGCTGGACTTGTGTTTTATCGCCAGCGTGCCTTTGCAGCAGGTCATCGACAAACTACAACGCGAAAGCTGGCCGATCATCGAAGGGCCGGTCTTGCGCACCGGGGCGACACACAAAATTCGTTCCGTGTATGTGCGCGACCCGGATCTGAACCTGATCGAAATTTCAGAATGGATCTAAAGGGCTCAACGCCTTCGGAAAACAGTGGCATGGGCAACTGACCGAAAATACCGGGTTGACCCGCATTCCGCACACCCACGACGACAGACCGAGCGACAGGAACAACATCTATGGCCGATATTCATATTGAACGCGAACACCGCATGGACTTGACCGATGCGCGCAAGACCGCCCAACTTTGGGTGCAACAGGCGGAAGAAAAATTCGATATGCGCTGCACTTACGAGTCAGGCCTTGAAATCGATCAAGTCAACTTCACGCGTTCAGGGGTGAGCGGTACGCTGAAGGTCAGCCAGGACAAGTTTGAAATTGACGCGCGCCTGGGGTTTTTACTGGGCGCGTTCAAGGACCGCATTGAAAGCGAAATTCTGAAAAATCTCGACACGCTGCTGGCCCAACCGGCTGAACCGGCACACTCAAGCAGTAGCGAAGCGCTGTGAAGCGATCTCCAGCAGGCCGTCAAAAATAAGGCTGTCGACCAACTCAAAATGCCCGGTCATGCTGGGGGCCATTTTCCAGCCGGCACCCCCGGTCATCATGCAGACCGGTGCTTCGCCGCAATGTCGCGTCAAGTTGTCCACCATGCGCTGCACTGCGCCAGCAATCGCGAAGGTGCCACCGCTGGTGAGCGCATCGCTGGTGTTGGTTGGGAAATCGATGACATCGCCGGTTGGCACATGCAAACCAGCCGTGCCCGACTCCAGCGCCCGCAACATGATGCCGTGGCCTGGCAAGATAATCCCACCTAAAAAATTCCCTTGACCGTCCAGGGCTTCGACCGTGACGGCAGTGCCGACCATGACCACAACGCAGGGCTTTTTAAGACCTCGCGCCAGCAGCCGGTGGCGTGCGCCAATCATGGCCACCCAACGGTCAGCACCAAGCCGAGCCGGGTGTTCGTAACCGTTGCTAACACCACATTCTTGCGCCGATGAGAAGACCCAGCGCGGTACCGCGTCCCAGTGCTCCATCTGCTCGACCACGCGGCTTTTGATGGCGTCACCCGCCACGATGCAGCCCAAAATGTAGTCGGGCGGCGGCAAGCTTTTAAACTCTTCGTCAGCCAGTTTGTCAATGTTTTCTAAAAACACGGCACCGTGCGCCAACAAACGCGCGCCGGACACGGGTGCCTCGTAGCAAGCCCATTTCAGACGGGTGTTTCCCACATCAATCGCTAAAAAAGTCATTGGTCTGAATTATGAACACTTTCAAAGCACCACCCAGAACTTGAAAAGCACATCAGTTTTGACGCCATGGCAAACCCCGATGACGCCAACCCCCACGCGAACCGCGGTGACCTTCCGCGTCCGCATCGCCCTCAAAGCCTTCCAAAATGTTGTACGCCTCGAGCCCCAACGCTGTCGCGCTTTTGGCAGCGGCTATAGAGCGAACCCCGCTACGGCACAGCAAAACGGCTTTTTGACCAGCCGGAACGGCGGCTTGAATGGCATCGTCAAAGCTCTGGTTCAAGGCCATGCCAGGCCACTGCTTCCAAGCCAACGGCACGGCACCGGGCACAAAGCCGACCCACTCGCGCTCGGCATCGCTGCGCACATCGACCAAGACCGCCTCGCCCGACTGGACCCAATGCCAGGCGAGTTCTGGCGAAACATCGCCAGCGTACCCAGTAACCGGAATAACAGATGAAGTATTTCGAATATTCATAGCGACGTATTTTGCCGAATCGATGAGCTCACAACTGCTTTGCCCAAAATAAAGCTAATCGACTCTCTTTTATCAGTAAAAACCCTCTTTGTTATTAATTTATAGCAGGAGAACATCAGTAACTTCAAATTTAATAACTATTTTTATCCGGAGATAACTGAATGACTGAACACAAAAGCCCTCGCCGTCGTGGCCTTCTCAAAGGTGCAGCCATCGCCGCCGGCGCAGGGACTATGGCAGCCCCCATGCTGGCCACCGCACAAACAGCCACCACACTGCGCTTTCAAAGCACTTGGCCGGCCAAAGACATTTTTCACGAGTACGCAACCGACTTTGCCAAAAAAGTCAACGACATGGCCAGCGGAAAACTCAAAATCGAAGTGTTACCCGCCGGTGCAGTCGTCCCTGCATTTCAGCTCCTAGACGCCGTCAGCAAAGGCACGCTGGACGGCGGTCATGGCGTGATCGCTTATTGGTACGGCAAAAACACGGCCTTGGCGCTGTGGGGTTCCGGCCCGGCTTTTGGCATGGATGCCAACATGGTGCTGGCTTGGCACAACTACGGCGGCGGCAAGGCCTTGGTCGACGAAATCTATAAGAGCTTAAACCTTGACGTGGCGTCCTACCTTTACGGCCCCATGCCAACACAACCTCTGGGCTGGTTTAAAAAACCAGTGGCCCGCGTCGAAGACATGAAGGGCCTGAAGTTCCGTACCGTTGGCTTGGCGGTCGACATCTTCACCGAATTGGGAACCGCAGTGAACCCTCTGCCAGGTGGCGAGATTGTTCCAGCACTGGACCGCGGCCTGATTGATGCGGCGGAGTTCAACAACGCCTCCAGCGACCGGGTGCTGGGATTCCCTGACGTCGCCAAAAACTGCATGCTGCAAAGCTTCCACCAAAGTGGCGAGCAGTTCGAAATTCTGTTCAATCGCAGCAAGCTCACCGCTTTGCCCTCCGAATTGAAATCCATCATTGACTACGCGGTGCAAGCGGCCAGTGCGGACATGAGCTGGAAAGCCATTCAACGCAATTCCGAAGACTACATTGCGCTGAAAAAACAGGGCATCAATTTCTACAAAACACCTGACGCCGTTCTGCGCGCACAGCTGGTCGCGTGGGACAAAACGATTGCCAAAAAATCGGCTGAAAACCCAATCTTCAAGAAAGTATTGGACTCACAAAAAGCCTTTGCACAACGTGCGGGACAGTGGCAAAACGATTACTCCGTCGATTTCAAAATGGCCTTCAATCACTACTTTGGTAGAAACGCCAAAAAAGCTTGAGTGATCCGTTGAATTCCAAGTGAACCCCAAGGGGGCACCTATCCGGTGCCCCCTTGTTTTTTGTCAGCAGATAGCACGGTATGTCAGGAGCTTCTATGCAATCATTTTTATTAGGCGTGGACCGTTTTTCCACATGGATTGGCAAGGCCTTTGCCTGGAGCGTGGTCGCACTGACGCTGTTGATTGCATGGGAGGTTTTTTCCCGCTATGTGCTGAACCGCCCGCACGCCTGGGTGCTTGACGCTCAGATCATGCTGTACGGAACGCTCTTCATGACTGCCGGGGCTTACACCTTGAGCAAAAACGGCCACGTTCGAGGCGATGTGCTCTACGGCTTTCTACAACCCCGCACACAAGCGGTGATAGACCTGACGCTTTACCTGGTATTTTTTCTGCCCGGCGTGTTTGCACTGACTTGGGCCGGTTGGGTTTACTTCAACGAGTCGTTGGCTATCAATGAACAGACTTTTTCTGCAGATGCGCTACCGCTCTACCCTTTCAAATTCGTCATCCCCCTGGCTGGCGCTTTGCTGCTGCTGCAAGGAGTAGTTGAAATCATTCGGTGCATTTTGTGCTTGAGAACGGGTGTCTGGGCACCGCGTGACGGCGACGTAGAAGAAGTTGATGTGGAAAAACTCAAGGCCATGGTGCATGTGAAAGACGAAGACATGGCAGCACTTGAGCGAGATCTAGCCCTTCGAGGAGAGCACAAATGAAGATCCGCAAAGAACTCTGGTTTGGTCTGGTCTTCATGTCGGTGGTGGTGGTCGGCGCTGTTTACATGTTGCTCAGTGTTGAAACCATCACCAACGGTCACCTCGGCCTGTTGATGTTGTCACTCGTGGTCACGGCCATCATGCTGGGTTTCCCAACGGCGTTCACGCTGATGGGCATGGGCATGATTTTTTCTTGGATGGCCTACGACCAGAGCATCATCAAGACGCTGGACCTGATGGTCCAGTCTGCCTACAAGACCATGGCCAGTGATGTGCTGATCGCCATCCCTTTGTTTGTCTTCATGGGTTACTTGGTCGAGCGGGCCAACCTCATAGAAAAGCTGTTCAAAAGTTTGCATCTGGCGATGGCCAGGATTCCAGGTTCATTGGCTGTTGCAACGCTGGTGACTTGCGCCATTTTTGCAACAGCAACTGGCATCGTTGGTGCCGTGGTCACGCTGATGGGCCTGCTGGCGCTACCGGCCATGCTGCGGGCTGGCTACAGCGTTCCTCTGGCGGCTGGCGCGATCACAGCAGGCGGCTGCTTAGGGATCATGATTCCACCATCTGTGTTGCTGATTGTTTACGGCGCCACCGCCGGGGTTTCAGTGGTGCAGTTATACGCCGGCGCTTTTTTCCCAGGCTTGATGCTGACCGGTTTGTATATTTTGTATGTGGTGATGGTGTCCAAGCTCAAACCAGCTTGGGCACCGCCCTTATCAGCGGCAGAACGCGTGGTGCCGCTGCCGCCGCTGACACAACAGCTGACCACCGACACCAGCGCCTATGCGTTCACCCATCTTGTTGGTGCACTGAAAGGCAAGCGCAATGCCGCAGTGCCTTTGGGTCATATTTTGCGGCAGCTGTGCTTGGTGGTACTGCCCGGCCTGATTTTTATGACCATCGTCGTCAGCAGTTTCCGCTCAGTCACCACGGTGGACGCCGTCCCTGTGTATGACATTCAGCCGATAGGTTCGTTAAGTTATGCCCCAACGCCGGAGGACGACAGCGGCGGCCTACAGGAACCACCCACTGACGGCGACGGTTTGCCAGAACCATTTTCTTCAGGACTGCAAGAGCCACCCGGCGCTGCACCTGCCCTCTCAGAACAAGTCACGGCCAGCGCCGCCAACCCGACCGTGAAGCGCACCGCGGAAGCCGAAGCAGCCAGCACACGCGCGGCACCGACTTGGTGGTGGGTCTGTTTTGCGATTCTGGGGGCGCTGGTGTCACTGTTTTATCTGTTCTTGAGCTTTGCACGGCTGGAAATATTCAAGATGCTCTTGTCGTCGTTCTTCCCGCTGATGATTCTGATCATTTCAGTGCTGGGCTCCATCGTGATGGGACTGGCGACGCCAACAGAAGCAGCGGCCATGGGTGCCTTAGGCGGCTTCATGCTGGCCGTGGCCTACCGACGTTTGACGATGCGGGTGTTGCAGGAAGCGGTTTTTTTGACGGCTAAAACCTCCGCCATGGTGTGTTGGTTGTTCGTCGGATCGGCTATTTTTTCAGCCGCGTTTGCGCTTCTCGGAGGGCAAAATCTGGTGGAGACTTGGGTGCTGAGCATGGACCTGACCACGACCCAGTTTCTGATCATGAGCCAAGTGATTATTTTCCTGCTGGGCTGGCCATTGGAGTGGACGGAAATCATCGTGATCTTCATGCCGATTTTCATTCCGCTGCTGGACAATTTCGGCGTTGATCCGCTGTTCTTCGGCTTGCTGGTGGCACTCAATCTGCAGACCGCCTTCCTGAGCCCACCCGTGGCCATGGCGGCTTTTTATCTGAAAGGGGTTGCCCCCAAACACGTGACCTTGAACCAGATTTTCCTAGGCATGCTGCCGTTCATGGGCATCCAGATACTGGCCATCATCATGTTGTACCAATTCCCAGCCATTGGCATGTGGTTGCCAGAGCTGCTTTACAAATAAGCAGTCTCCTTCCTTTCTCAGCGGCCACTTGTAGGCCGCTTTTTTTTGCTCCGCACTGCCACCATTCCAGCGGCTTGCGCCTGCAACTTTTCTGACTGAATTCTGACAAAGTGCTTGACAAGCATTTGCTTAAAGTCAATTTTTTAACAATTAAATGGACTTGCATCATTTCTCTTGGTGAAAACCCTCTACTCAGACGATTCGATTCCGGAGAAAGATAGCGCGCTAACGCTTAATTACAACTGGAGATTGACATGACAAATACCCCTCGCCGTCGCGGCTTGCTCAAAGGTGCTGCCGTGGCTGCCGGCGCAGGCGCATTGGCAGCACCGATGCTAGCCACCGCCCAGACCACCACCACGCTGCGCTTTCAAAGCACTTGGCCAGCCAAAGACATTTTTCATGAATACGCCAACGACTTTGCCAACAAGGTCAACGCGATGGCCAGCGGCAAGCTCAAAATCGAAGTACTGCCTTCAGGTGCCGTGGTGCCGCCGTTCCAGTTACTGGAAGCGGTGAACAAGGGCACGCTGGACGGCGGTCACGGTGTCGTGGCTTACCACTACGGCAAAAATAACGCGCTGGCGCTGTGGGGTTCTGGCCCGGCTTTTGGGATGGACCCGAACATGGTCCTGGCATGGCATAACTACGGCGGCGGCAAGGCCCTGCTGGACGAGATTTACAAGTCCATCAACATGGATGTGATCTCCTATCTGTATGGCCCGATGCCGACCCAGCCCTTTGGCTGGTTTAAAAAACCAGTTTCCAATGTTGCGCAAATGAAGGGCGTGAAGTTCCGCACTGTGGGCTTGGCGGTTGACATGTACACCGACATGGGCGCAGCCGTGAACCCACTGCCAGGTGGCGAGATCATCCCGGCCCTGGACCGTGGTCTGCTGGATGCGGCTGAATTCAACAATGCATCGTCTGACCGTACGCTGGGTTTCCCCGACGTCGTGAAAAACTGCATGTTGCAGTCCTTCCACCAGTCGGGTGAGCAGTTCGAGATTTTGTTCAACAAGAGCAAGTTCAACGCGCTGCCGGCTGAACTCAAGGCCATCATCGACTTCAGCGTTCAAGCCGCCAGCGCCGACATGAGCTGGAAAGCCATTGACCGCAATTCCAAGGACTACATCGACCTGAAGAAGCAAGGCATCAAGTTCTACAAGACGCCTGACTCCATCCTCCGGGCTCAGCTGGCTTCGTGGGACAAGATCATGGAAAAGAAAAGTGCCGAGAACGTTCTGTTCAAGAAAATTCTGGCCTCGCAAAAAGCCTACGCCGAGCGTGCCGGTCAGTGGCAAAACGACTATATGGTCGACTTCAAGATGGCCTACAACCATTACTTTGCCAAAGGTGCCAAGAAGGCCTGACCACAAGTTGGTTGTCTAGTCATGCCAGCCATCTGGGTTCCCGGGTGGCTGGTTTTCTTTTTTCGAGAGCAAGTCAATGAAAATCCAAACACTTTTGCACACGGCTGACGGGATCAGCACTTGGGTCGGCAAGGCTTTTGCTTGGCTCATCGTGGTGCTGATGGTCGTCGTTGTGGTTGAAGTCTTCAAGCGCTACGCACTGAACGCACCGACCGCTTGGGTCTTTGACGTCAGCAATATGCTTTACGGCACGCTGTTCATGATGGGGGGTGCCTACACGCTCTGCCAGGACGGCCATGTGCGGGGCGACTTTTTATACGGTAATTTCAAACCGCGCACGCAAGCCAGTGTCGATTTGTTGCTCTACGTGGCCTTTTTCTTGCCGGGTATTGCGGCATTGACTTGGTCGGGCTGGAGCTACTTTCAGGACGCTTTGGCGATTCATGAACAAACCTTCAACGCCGATCCATTGCCGGTCTACCCCTTCAAGTTCATCATCCCGCTGGCCGGGGCTTTGGTGCTGATGCAAGGTGTCTCTGAAATCATCCGCTGCGTGGTATGCATTCAGACCGGTGCGTGGACGCCCCGACTCAAAGACGCGCAAGAGTCAGACGTGGTGGCGCAGCAGCTGGAGGGCAGTGAATACGTCGACAAAGAGGCCGTGAAACTGGCCATCGAAAAATCCATCGGCATGAAAGGTTAATGATGAGCAATGCTGCACTTGGTATGACGATGCTGTGCCTGATCGTGGTGGTGATCATGATGGGTTTTCCCACCGCGTTTACCCTGATGGGCCTGGGCATGATGTTTGGTTTTGTGGCCTTTTACGATTCAGCCGCACCCTTTCTCGACAACAAGATTTTCCCGTTGATGGTGCAACGCGCTTTCGGCGCCATGAACAACGATGTTCTGCTGTCGATTCCGCTGTTTGTCTTGATGGGCTACGTGATGGAACGTGGCGCGCTGGTGGACAAAATGTTCCATAGCGTGCAGTTGGCATTCCGCAACTTACCGGGCTCCTTGGCGGTGACGACGCTGGTGATCTGCACCTTCTGGGGCATTGCCAGTGGGCTGGTCGGTGCAGTGGTGGTGCTGATGGGCGTGATCGCCATGCGTCCCATGCTCAACGCCGGTTACGACACGCGCTTGGCGGCAGGCGTCATCACTGCTGGCGGCACGCTGGGCATTTTGATCCCACCGTCGGTGATGATCATTGTCTATGCCGCGGTCGCTGGTCAGTCGGTCGTCAAGCTGTATGCCGCAGCCATGTTCCCTGGCTTTTTCCTGGCCTTTTTGTACCTGGTCTATGTGATCGGCTGGTGCATGATCGATCCGAAAATCGCGCCCAAGTTGCCGCCAGAGCAAATGAAGGCACCGATCTCCCCTTGGGTCGCGCATATTTCTTCGAGCTACTCGCGCTTCATGCTGCCTGCTTTGTTGAATGCCGTGGTGGCGCCAGCCAAAGCCTTGCGCAGTGGTGTGGCGGGCGTGAGTCTGAAGTGGTGGCAGTTGGTCGCGGGCTTGACGCGGGCTTTGGCACCCGTGATTTTGGCTGCAGCCACGCTCGGTGCCGTGTGGTGGTATGTGACCATTTACTCCCAAAAAGACAACGAGCCGGCACCTGTAGCCGCTGCACAAATGGCTGAAAAGTCTGCTGCACCGGCAGCGTTGGTGGCTGATGTACAGACGCCACCAGCCAATGCAGTTGTCGATACTGGTGCCGTGCAAGCGCCACCAGATTCTGGCGATGAGCTCAAGCCACTCGGCGGTGAGACAAGCGCCGCCGAAGCAGGGAAAGATGAGCCCTTGCAAGACATGGGTGCCGGCGAAGGAACTGAAGCGCCCAAAACCGAACCCGTACCTGCAGGCTTTTATACCGGATTCTTGATTTGCAGCCTGATCACGCTGGCGCTGCTGGGCTACTACTACTGGAACTTTGACGCCGAGCAGTATGAAATTATGTCGATGCTGATTCACTCGGTCGCGCCTCTGGCGATACTGACTTTCGTGGTGTTGGGCGTGATTTTGTTCGGCATCACCACGGCCACCGAATCTGCGGCGGTCGGTGCGGCCGGCGCCTTCCTGATGGCGTGGCAGGCGAAAACACTGAACTTTCAGAAGATCAAGGAAGCCGTGTTTTTGACGGCCAAAACCACCTCGATGGTGTGCTGGTTATTCGTGGGTTCGGCCCTCTTCTCCGCCGTGTTTGCGATCTTGGGCGGGCAGCATCTGGTGGAGACTTGGGTCATGAGCATGGACCTGTCGCCGATGCAGTTCTTGCTGCTGTCGCAGGCCATCATCTTTGTGCTGGGCTGGCCGCTGGAATGGACTGAGATCATCGTGATCTTCGTGCCGATCTTCTTGCCGCTGTTGCCGCACTTCGGAATTGATCCGATGCTGTGGGGTGTGCTGGTCTTCGTCAACTTGCAGGCCGCTTTTCTGTCGCCTCCGGTGGCGATGTCAGCGTTCTACCTCAAGGGGGTTTCACCGGCGCATGTCACGATCAACCAGATTTTCGCCGGCATGATGCCCTACATGCTGATCGTCATCTTGTGCATGGTGTTCATGTACGTCTGGCCGGGCTTGACGCTATGGCTGCCGAAGTACTTGTACGGCGGCTGATCCAGGCAAGCGATCTTTTTCAGGGGCGCGCAAGCGCCCCTTTTTCATTTAGGGGCAGAAAACCGCTAATATCGTGATTGACGTTGACGTCAACGTCAACTGAGCCGGCCAGAGCCAAACTTGCCAGCTCCCCATAACGACTTTCCCGGAGACCGCGAGATGACCGATCTTTACAGCGACTACCAAGCCTTGGCCAACTACCGCCCCACGCACAAGGTGCGCTTTGTCACCGCTGCCTCGCTGTTTGACGGGCATGACGCGGCCATCAACATCATGCGGCGCATCTTGCAGGGCATGGGCGCTGAGGTGATTCATTTGGGCCACAACCGCAGCGTGGATGAAGTCGTCACCGCCGCCCTGCAAGAAGACGCACAAGGCATCGCCATCAGCTCCTACCAAGGCGGCCATGTCGAGTACTTCAAGTACATGGTGGATTTGCTGAAGAGCAGGGGCGGCGAGCATATTCAAGTTTTTGGCGGCGGCGGCGGCGTCATCGTGCCGCCCGAGATTCGCGAACTCCATGCCTATGGCGTGACGCATATTTTCAGCCCGGAAGACGGCCAAAGAATGGGCCTGGCCGGCATGATCGGCGAGATGGTCATGCGCTGTGACAAGGACCTCACCGGCTTTGCGCCCAAAGACATGCAAGCCATTCAAGGCCACGGCGAAATGAACTGGCGCGCCTTGGCGCAGCTCATCACGGCGTTGGAAAACGACAAGGCCAACGCCTCTTTGCTCAATGAAATTCGGCAGCAAGCCGCCGCCTGCCAAGTGCCGGTGCTGGGCATCACCGGTACCGGCGGCGCGGGCAAGTCGTCCCTCACCGATGAGTTGATTCGTCGGCTGCGGCTGGACCAAGGAGACAGCCTGCGCATCGCCGTGATCAGTATTGACCCGAGCCGGCGTAAAAGCGGCGGCGCGCTGCTGGGTGACCGGATTCGCATGAATGCCATCAGCCCGTGGAAAACAAATGCGCAAAGCAACGACGCGGGCCAACGCGTCTTCATGCGCAGCTTGGCCACGCGCGATTTCGGCTCTGAAATCAGCAAGGCCTTGCCCGATGTGATTGCCGCTTGCAAGGTTGCCGGGTTCGATGTCATCGTGGTGGAGACCTCGGGCATCGGCCAAGGTGATGCGGCCATCGTCCCGCATGTGAACGTACCGATGTACGTGATGACACCCGAGTTTGGCGCGGCCAGCCAGTTGGAAAAAATCGACATGCTGGACTTTGCCGAGTTCATCGCCATCAACAAGTTTGACCGCAAAGGCTCACTCGACGCGCTGCGCGATGTCGCCAAACAAGTGCAACGCAACAAAGAAGCCTGGACCACACCGATCGAGCAGATGCCGGTTTTTGGCACCATGGCGGCGCGCTTCAACGACGACGGCGTGACGGCCTTGTACCAAGCCCTCAAACCGCGCTTGGCAGCGTTGGGACTGACGTTGAAGGAAGGCATTTTGCCCCCAGTGTCAGTGCGCCACAGCACCAACCAAACACCGGTCGTGCCGGCGGCCCGAACCCGTTACCTGGCTGAAATCAGTGACACCGTGCGCGGCTACAAAAAACGCACACTGGCGCAAGCGCAATTAGCGCGTGAAGTGCAGCAACTCCAAGCCGCCGCCGCCATGCTCAAAACCGACAAACCCGGGCGCGCGCCTGCGGCTGAAGCTGCACTCGACTTGGCCGGTCACCGCAAAGCGCGCATGGACGCCGATGCGCGGCAACTGTTGTCGCAGTGGCCTGACATGCAAGAAGCCTACGCTGGCGACGAGTACGTGGTGAAAATTCGCGACAAAGAAATCCGCACAGCGCTCACCACCAAGACCTTGAGCGGCACGACCATCCGCAAAGTCGCGCTGCCAAAGTACCAAGACCACGGCGAGATTTTGAAGTGGCTGATGCTCGACAACGTGCCCGGCAGCTACCCCTACACTGCCGGCACCTTCGCCTTCAAACGCGAGGGCGAAGACCCGACCCGCATGTTTGCCGGTGAAGGCGACGCCTTTCGCACCAACACCCGCTTCAAGCTGCTCAGCGAAGGCATGCCAGCCAAGCGCCTGAGCACCGCTTTTGACTCGGTCACGCTGTATGGCAACGACCCCGACGTGCGGCCCGACATCTACGGCAAGGTCGGTAACTCGGGCGTCAGCATCGCCACGCTGGACGACATGAAAGTGCTTTACAGCGGCTTCGATTTATGCAACCCCGCCACCAGCGTGAGCATGACCATCAACGGTCCGGCGCC
Source organism: Comamonadaceae bacterium (assembly GCA_947447355.1). GTDB lineage: Bacteria > Pseudomonadota > Gammaproteobacteria > Burkholderiales > Burkholderiaceae_C > Polaromonas. The sequence continues at coordinate 24,155 of CANFJF010000026.1, read as the reverse complement.
CAGCATTTTGGCGATGTTCATGAACACCGCCATCGACCAGAATTTAGACAAATTCAAACTCGACAACGGCCGCGACCCGACCGACACAGAGACCGCCAAAATCCGCGAATGGGTGCAAGAAAATGTGCGCGGCACGGTGCAAGCTGATATTTTGAAAGAAGACCAGGGGCAGAACACCTGCATCTTTTCAACCGAGTTTTCACTCAAGGTGATGGGTGATATTGCCGAGTATTTTGTGCACCACAAGGTACGCAACTTTTACAGCGTGTCGATCAGCGGTTATCACATTGCCGAGGCCGGCGCCAACCCGATCAGCCAGCTGGCTTTCACGCTCAGCAACGGTTTCACCTTTGTCGAAGCGTACTTGGCGCGCGGCATGCACATCGATGATTTCGCACCCAACCTGAGCTTCTTCTTCAGCAACGGCATGGACGCCGAATACACCGTGATGGGCCGCGTCGCGCGCCGCATCTGGGCGGTCGCCATGAAAGAGAAATACGGTGCCAATGAGCGCAGCCAAAAGCTCAAATACCACATCCAAACCAGTGGCCGCAGCCTGCACGCGCAAGAGATTCAGTTCAACGACATTCGCACCACGCTGCAAGCGCTCATCGCGATTTACGACAACTGCAACAGCCTGCACACCAACGCTTTTGACGAAGCCATCACCACGCCGACTGAAGAGTCGGTGCGCCGGGCCATGGCGATTCAGCTCATCATCAACCGCGAATGGGGTTTGGCTAAAAACGAGAACCCATCACAAGGCGCCTTCATCATTGAAGAGCTGACCGAGTTGCTGGAAGAAGCTGTGCTGCTGGAGTTTGAACGCATCGCCGAACGCGGCGGTGTGCTCGGGGCCATGGAAACCGGCTACCAACGCGGCCGGATTCAGGACGAATCCATGCACTACGAAATGCTCAAACACACCGGCGAGCTGCCGATCATCGGCGTCAACACCTTCCGCAATCCGCACGGCGACAAAGTGCAAGACAAGTTAGAGCTGGCGCGCTCCACCGACGCCGAAAAACAAAGCCAGTTGCAGCGCCTGCAAGACTTTCACACGCTGCACGCCGACGCTGCACCCGCCATGCTCAAACGCCTGCAGCAAGCGGTGATTGAAAATCACAATGTGTTTGACGTGCTGATGGAAGCGGTGCGTGTCTGCTCACTCGGGCAGATCACCAACGCGCTGTTTGAAGTCGGTGGGCAGTACCGCCGCAACATGTGAGACGGTCTTGACTTTGAGGCTTTTCGCCGATCCTTTGATCCTGCTCCAGTGGTTTATTGGGCCACTGAAGCAGATGCCGTTGCATCGTTGTACGTTTTGAACATCTTGTCGTAAATGCCCTTGGCCTCAGCAAACCGCAGCGGCTTGACACGCTCCACACAAATCTCGTTCAACACCGGTGAGTTCGTCAGGATGCGCATGCTCTCGGCAATGAAATCCTTGAGTGGCATAGCATTGGGGTCGCTGGCCTGACCCGGCCCCATCAATTCAGTCTGCACATAAGGCGGTATCAGCTCGAGAACTTGCACCGCAGTGTCCCTGAGCTGGTAGCGCAGTGATTGCGTGTACGAATGGACGGCGGCCTTGGTGGCGCAGTAAGTCGGGGTCATGGCCCTTGGCAGAAAGGCAAGACCCGACGAAACCATCATGATAGTGGCCCTTGATTGAGACAACAACAACGGCAACAAAGCCGCGTTCAAGCGAATAGGCCCCAGCAGATTGGTCGCCACGGTGGCTTCAGCGTCGGCCAGCGCACCAGTCAGCAGCGACTCTGGCCGCATGATCCCGGCGTTGTGCACCACGGCATTCAGGGCTGGAAAGTCGGCCTTGAGTTGCGCTGCAAAGCGCTGGACCGCGTCAGCGCTTTGAATGTCAAGGACTGCCGCTCGCATACCCGGATTGGCCGCCATGGTTTCGTCGAGCAAGGCTTGGCGGCGACCCGCAATCACGACCTGGTTGCCGAGCGCGTGAAAAGCTTCCGCCAACGCGCGACCTATCCCGGAGCCACCGCCTGTGACCAAAATGGTATTCCCGTGTGTATTCATTTTTCTTCCTGGATGAGTTGATTTTTAAATCATAGTGTGGAAGTTAAAAATGCTATAAATCCGGGAAATACAAGGGCCGACCAGACGCCTGTTGCGGCCGCCAGATGTTCAGGCTAGCCCGGGTCTCTGCGTTAAGACCTGGTGATTGCGAAGAATCAACAGGCAAAAAAAATCGGCCCTGAGGCCGACTGAGAAAAGCGGGGATTAACCGCCTTTTTGTGGGCGTTTGCCCGGGTTCTTCTTGCTGCGAGTCCATGAGCCGCGCTCAAGACTGATTTTTTGGCCGTGACCGGCAGTGCGGGTCATGCCAGGTGCAAGAGTAGGTCTAGGTGCGCATCGGTCGGCTTCGACGCGGATTTTTTTAGGCATGGAGGGCTCCGGTTAAAAATAGCTGAATGTCGGATTTTATGCCAAGGCGAGCCGACTACTGAAAAATGGTCGACAAAGGCAAATTCAACAGCAGGTTTTGCGGCTTGAGGCGAAGCTCGCGGCTTTCACTCATCATCAAACCCAGGTAGACCGGCTTGCCCGCCACATCGGTGCGCATTTCTTGCGGGTTGGCAAATTCCAGCTTGAACAAGCTGAGCAGGCGTTGCATGCGGTCTGCTTCGACCGGCCGTTCTTCATACAAATCGTTGAGCAGTGCCGTGGCATGCACGTCCAGCCCAAGGTGCCAGCGCCAAGCGTCGTCGTCGATTTTCTGCAAGGGCTTGATGCGAACGGCCACGCCCAGTAAATGCTGCACCCATTTTTCAAGGACGCGGGCCAGAGCCGTCAGACCGGAGCGCGCGCGCGTCATGGTCAAGACCAAGCCGTGGCTGAGGTCGTTGTTAACCTCGTGGGTCAGGTCGAGCAAGAAGTTGTAGCGCTCGCCAGCGCGCCAATAATCCGCCGCGTTGGCATCGGCCAGCACTTGAATTTGAACCTCACGCAGCGGCGCTTTGGCCTCGGCCAGCAAGCGGCCAATGTCACCCAGACCGCCGGTCTCCTTGAGCATGTCCAAAACGCCCAGATCGCCAGCGAGGATCTGCCCCTGCTCGACCGTGATCCGCTGCGGACGGAACAGCATTTCGGCGGCGCGCACTTCGTAAGCGTCAGTGGCGTCGTCCAGCACATTGCGCACGATGGCTTGTGCAAGCAGATCCAAAAAGAGCGGCGGCACACCCATCACGCCGCGTCTGAACAGCCCCAGATAACAAGCTTCTAACGTGCCCGCGGCCAGTAGCTCATCCCGAAAATTCACGAAAAGCGTGTAACTTTCACGGGCATCGGGATCTTTGATCGCCGCCAGCGCTACCAAGCCAACCGCTCGGCTCGGCTCGGCTTGCAGCGCAGCGTGCAGTTTGCACTCGTTGGGACAGGACTCTGGCAACAAGGCCAGTTCGGGGCGCTCTAGAAAAAGGCGCAGGTAATCATCAGTCGGCACCAGCCAGCCCCGCGCGTTGCGCTGGAGTTGTCCGAATCCGCTGGAAGGCCAAAAGTTTTGCATGGGCAGGATGGTCGCACAAAGCCAAAGTCTTACGGCTGAGCCAAACAGGCTGGGGGACGCACCACGGGGTCAAATAGTGACCCCTTTTTTGCGCTAGGCCAGTAGAAACACCTAAGACTTCCGACGCTGGCCAATCGTAGACTCACTCTGCAAACTTAAGCATTTTCGTTCTGCAACGAATTCAACCAGATCCCTATTTTCAATTCCGGAGAAGCATTTGTCGGCTGAGTTCATCCTAGAAACCCAAGGGCTGACCAAAGAATTCAAAGGATTCGTGGCGGTCAATCAGGTCGACCTGAAGGTTCAGCGCGGTCATATTCACGCCCTGATCGGCCCCAATGGCGCCGGCAAAACAACGTTCTTTAATCTGCTGACCAAGTTTTTAACGCCGACGCACGGGCGGATTGTTTACAACGGCGTCGACATCACGGCGGAGAAGCCCGCCCAAACGGCCCGACGCGGCATCGTCCGGTCTTTTCAAATTTCCGCTGTTTTCCCGCACATGACCGTGCTCGAGAATGTCCGCGCCGCGCTGCAACGCAACCTCGGCACCTCGTTTCACTTTTGGAAACCGGAGAGCTCGCTGTTTCACCTGCATGACCGCGCCGAGCAACTGCTGGCCGAGGTCGACTTGCAAGACTTTGCCGATGAGCTCACCGTCAACCTGCCTTACGGCCGCAAACGCGCCCTTGAATTGGCCACCACGCTGGCGCTGGAGCCCGACCTCATGCTGCTCGATGAGCCCACCCAAGGCATGGGCCACGAAGACGTAGACCGGGTCACCCAACTGATCAAAAAAGTCTCCGTCGGCCGCACCATCTTGATGGTCGAACACAACATGAACGTGGTCTCTTCGATTGCTGACCGCATCACGGTGCTGCAGCGCGGCGCCATCATTGCCGACGGGCCTTACACCGAGGTGTCGCAAAACCCCTTGGTGATTGAGGCCTACATGGGCACCACCGATGCTGCCTTGGCGGGAGCCCATTGATGGCCAAAGAACTGCTGCGCATCGAAGACCTGCACGCTTGGTATGGCGAGTCGCACATCTTGCATGGCGTGAACCTGACGGTGAACGAGGGCGAGGTGGTGACCTTGCTCGGCCGCAACGGCGCCGGACGCACCACCACCCTGCGCGCGATTGTCGGCATGACGGGCGCACGCAAGGGCGCTGTCAAGATCAATGGTCAAGACGTGCTGAAACTGGCGCCGCACAAGGTCGCCCGGCTTGGCGTGGGTTATTGCCCTGAAGAGCGCGGCATCTTCGCCAGCCTGACGGCTGAAGAAAACTTGATGCTGCCGCCCGTGATCGCGCCTGGCGGCATGAGCCTTGAAGAGATTTACACGATGTTCCCGAACCTGCAGGAACGCGCCTCCAGCCCGGGCACTCGGCTGTCTGGCGGCGAGCAGCAAATGCTGGCGGTGGCGCGGATTTTGCGCACTGGCGCGCGCTTGTTGTTGCTCGACGAGATCTCTGAAGGCTTGGCCCCGGTGATTGTGCAAAAACTGGCTGAGATGATTCTGACGCTCAAAGCCAAGGGCTACACCATCGTGCTGGTGGAGCAAAACTTCCGCTTCGCCGCACCGCTGGCTGACCGCTTTTACGTGATGGAGCACGGCACCATCGTCAAACAGTTCGCCCAAGATGAACTGACAGAAAACATGGGCATGCTGCAAGAATATTTAGGCGTCTAAGCTTTCAATATTGAGTTTTACCGTTCGTTTTTACTTTCATTATTTGCATCATCAGGAGTCACCATGAAAATCAAAACTCTCGTCGCCGCTTTGGCTATTGGCTTTGCCGGTTTCACTGGCTTTTCGGGGGTGGCCTCCGCACAAAACACAGGTCCGGTGAAGCTCGGCTTCATCACCGACATGTCCAGCCTCTACGCCGACATTGACGGCCCGGCCGGCGCTGAAATGATCCGTTGGGCGGCACAGGACTTTGGTGGCAAGGTGCTGAACCGCCCGATCGAAGTGCTGGTGGCCGACCACCAAAACAAAGCAGACGTGGCCAGTTCCAAAGCGCGCGAATGGATCGACAAAGACGGTCTAGCCATGTTGATCGGCGGTACCAGCTCGGGCACCGCGCTGGCCATGTCCAAAGTGACGACAGAAAAGAAACGCCCCTTCATTGCGATTGGCGCCGGCTCGGCCCGCCTGACGAACGAAGACTGCAGCCCTTACACGGTTCATTACGCCTACGACACGGTGGCGCTGGCCAAGGTGGCAGGCAATGCATTGGTCAAAGAAGGCAATAAAAACTGGTTTTTTCTGACGGCCGACTATGCCTTTGGCTACTCGTTAGAAGGTGATGCCGCAGCTGTGGTCAAGGCCAACGGTGGCACAGTGGTCGGGACGGTTCGGCACCCACTCAATGCCTCTGACTTCTCGTCATTCTTGTTGCAAGCGCAGTCGTCCAAAGCGCAAATTTTGGCCTTGGCCAACGCCGGTGGTGACTTCACCAACGCCATGAAAGCCGCCAAAGAATTCGGCATCACCAAAACCATGAAAGTGGCGGGTCTGTTGGTCTTTATCAACGATGTCCACAGCCTGGGACTGGCCAACACCGAAGGCCTGCAGTTGGCCGACAGCTGGTACTGGAACCAAGACGATGCCTCACGCAAATTTGCCCAACGCTTTTTTGCCAAGTACAAACGCATGCCCTCCAGCATTCACGCCGCGGACTATTCAGCTGCAGCGAACTACCTGAAAGCCGTTCAAACTGCAGGCACAACAGACGCCGACAAGGTCATGGCCACACTCAAAAGCATGCAGTTCAATGACTTTTATACCAAGGGCAAGATCCGCGCAGACGGCCGCATGATCCACGACATGTACCTGTTCCAAGTCAAGAGCCCGAAAGAGTCCACCACGCCTTGGGACTATTACAAGACCATTGCCAAAGTGCCGGGCGAGCAAGCCTACACCACGGTGGCTGAGTCGAAGTGCTCGCTGCTGAAAAAGTAAGCAAATCATCTCAAACAGAAATGTCCGTCACTGTGAGCGAAGCGCGGCAGTCCATCACCGCGCGCCTCCCAGATGGATGGCCGCGCTACGCTCGCCATGACGGGATGATTCGCGTCGCGATGACGCAGCGATGGACTCGCATTGACGACTATTGGCGTGCTTTGACACCTATGAATTGACAGGTTGTATGGAAATTTTTGGCATTCCCCTTCAGGCATTCCTGGGCCAACTGTTGCTTGGCCTGGTGAATGGCGCTTTTTATGCCATGCTCAGCTTGGGCCTGGCCGTGATTTTTGGACTGCTGGGCATTGTCAATTTTGCACACGGCGCACTGTACATGCTAGGTGCCTTTGCCGCTTGGATTTTGCTCGATAAGTTCGGCCTGAACTACTGGTATGCGCTGGTGCTGGCACCCCTGATCGTCGGCACCTTCGGCGTCGTGATTGAGCGACTGTTACTCAAGCATCTCTACAAACTCGACCCGCTTTACGGCTTGCTGCTGACCTTCGGATTGGCGCTGATTCTCGAAGGCGTCTTCCGCGAACTCTATGGCGTCTCTGGCCAAAACTACAACGTGCCGGAGCAACTCTCCGGCGCCACCAACCTTGGTTTCATGGTGCTGCCCAATTACCGCGCCTGGGTGGTGCTGGTGTCGCTGGTGGTCTGCTTAGGCACCTGGTATCTGATTGAACGCACACGGCTTGGCGCTTACTTGCGGGCCGGCACTGAAAACGCACCGCTGGTGCAAGCTTTCGGCGTCAATGTGCCGCTGATGGTCATGCTGACGTACGGCGCTGGCGCAGGTCTGGCAGGACTGGCCGGTGTGTTGGCCGCTCCCATCATTCAGGTGAGTCCGTTGATGGGCTCCAACCTCATCATCGTGGTGTTTGCGGTGGTGGTGATCGGCGGCATGGGCTCGATCTTGGGCTCGGTGGTGACAGGGCTTGGGCTGGGCTTGATTGAAGGCATGACCCGCGTCTTTTACCCGGAGGCCTCGAGCATTGTGGTCTTCGTCATCATGGTGTTGGTGCTGATGGTGCGGCCATCAGGACTGTTCGGAAAAGAAAACTGAGTTGTGCTTACGAGTTTTCCAAATACGTTCGGGTACCGAGCACAGACCTTGAACGACCTGCATATAAAAGAGAAAGCAATGAAGTGCGTCCCTGCGAGCGGAGCGCGGCAGTCCATCACCGGGCACCTCGACGATGGATGGCCGCGCTGCGCTCGCCATGACGGGGTTTCGGCGTGAAACACTGGACGAAAAATATTCTATTCATGGAAAGACCTGAATGACCCACGCTAAAACACTCACGCGCATCACTTACCTGGCACTGCTGGTACTGCTGTTGACGGCACCGATGCTGGGGCTGTACCCCGTGTTTGTCATGAAGCTGCTGTGCTTTGCCCTGTTTGCCTGCGCCTTTAATTTGCTGCTGGGTTTCACCGGATTGCTGTCCTTTGGCCATGCTGCATTTTTTGGTTCAGCAGCGTATGTCACCGGCTGGTTCGTCAAGTCGCAGGGCTGGACGCCAGAGATGGCGATTTTGGCTGGCGCCGTGACTGCCGGGCTGATGGGGCTGGTCGTCGGTCTCGTGGCCATCCGGCGGCAAGGTATTTATTTCGCCATGATCACACTGGCGTTGGCGCAAATGATTTATTTCGTCTGCTTACAAGCGCCCTTCACGGGCGGCGAAGACGGCTTGCAAGGTGTGCCACGCGGCGACTTGTTCGGGCTGATTTCTCTGCAGTCCGACACCACCATGTACTACTTTGTTGCGGCCGTTTTCGTGCTCGCATTTTTGTTGATCTCGCGCATTGTCAACTCGCCTTTCGGCCAAGTCCTGAAGATGATTCGGGAAAACGAGCCACGGGCTGTGTCGCTCGGCTATCAGGTCGACCGCTACAAGCTGCTGGCCTTTGTTCTGTCTGCCGCCTTGGCCGGTGTAGCCGGCTCACTCAAAACCATGGTCATGGGCTTTGCCACGCTGACCGATGTGCACTGGACGATGTCCGGCGAGGTGATCTTGATGACATTGCTCGGCGGTGTCGGCACCTTCTTCGGTCCAGCCTTTGGCGCGGGCATCGTGATTTCGCTGCAAAACCTGCTGGCCGACAAAGTCGGCTCCTGGGTCACCGTCATCATTGGCGTGATCTTTGTGCTCTGCGTGCTGACCTTTCGCAAAGGCGTGGTGGGCGAGCTGCAAGCGTTTCGGGAGCGCCGCCGCCGCGCGGCGCTCTGAGTCACTGATCAATCACCAGGGCAGTGTTTGCCCTTGGTAATCCAACAGTGTGCCAGTCTGCGCAGGCGTGAGGCCCGCCAAAACCCTTAGCAAGTCATTGGCGGCTTCGGCCGCGGGCCGCACTTTAAGACCGGTCTTGGCGAAGGGCTGCGACAAAGCGGTGTCCACTGTGCCCGGATGCAGGGCCACGCAAACAGCCTGCGCATTGCGCCGCGCCAGTTCGATAGACGCCGTCTTGACCAGTTGGTTCAGCGCCGCCTTGGAAGCGCGGTAACCATACCAGCCGCCCAGCGCGTTGTCGCCGATGCTGCCGACCTTGGCCGACACAAAGCCGGCAACGCAGCGCCCTTGCTTGGGCAACAGCGGCAAAAAATGCTTCATCACCAGCGCCGGGCCGATGGTGTTGATGCGAAACACATGCGTTAAATAGTCGGCGTCCAAGTGAGACCAGCTGCGTTCCGGCTGACCCTGCTCGCCATGCAAAAAGCCGCTGGCCACCACCAACAACCGCAAGTCGGCTTGTTGAACAGCACATTGCCCGGCCACCCACTCAGCCGCCCTCTTCAGGCTGGCTTCGTCGGTGTAGTCGATGGCGGGTTGGGTATTGCGGCCTAGGGCCAAGACTTGGTGCTCAGCATCAGCCGACAGCTGGTGCACCAAGGCAGCACCCAAACCGCCGCCAGCGCCCATCAACAAGGCCAGGCTTGGGCGCGCGGGTGTTGGTGTTGGTGTTGGTGTCACGTTTGTTTCACGCTTCTTTCACGCGATGGATTCGTCGTCGAGCAAACGCACCCGGACGCTCTTGCCCTTGACCTTGCCAGCCGTCAGCTTCTGCAGTGCTTCGTTGGCGATGCTGCGGTCTAGCGCGACATAGGTTGAGAACTCGTTGACATTGATCTTGCCGACTTGCTCACGCGTGAAACCAGCGTCGCCGGTGAGCGCGCCCAGCACGTCACCGGCACGAATTTTTTCTTTGCGGCCACCGACAATTTGCAGCGTCACCATGGGCGGCACCAGCGGTTCGCTACTGGCCGGCGTGAGTTCCTCCAGCTTGTGCCACTCCGACTCGGCCTTTTGCAGCTGCTCGATCTTGCCGACCGACCCCATCTCGTTCATGCTGGCCAGGCTGACGGCCCAACCTTCTTCGTCGGCCCGGCCGGTGCGGCCGATGCGGTGGATATGCACTTCCGCGTCGGGCGTCACGTCGACATTGATGACCATCTCTAACTGCGAAATGTCCAGCCCACGCGCGGCCACATCGGTCGCCACCAGCACCGAACAACTGCGGTTTGAAAACTGCACCAGCACTTGATCGCGTTCGCGCTGCTCCAGCTCACCGTACAGCGCCAACGCACTGAAACCTTGCGCCTTCAAGACCTGCACCAGTTCACGGCACTGCACCTTGGTGTTGCAAAAAGCCAGTGTGCTGGCCGGCCGGTAGTGGTTGAGCACGGCAGACACCGCGTGCAGGCGCTCACTTTCACGCACCTGGTACCAACGCTGACGAATCTTGTTGCTGTCGTGCTGCGCGGCGACGGTGACGGTTTGCGGTTGCCGCATGAACTGTTGGCTGATCTTGGCGATGCCCTCGGGGTAGGTCGCAGAAAACAACAGCGTCTGGCGCTCAGCCGGGCACTGGCGCGCCACCACGGCGATGTCATCAAAGAAGCCCATGTCGAGCATGCGGTCCGCTTCGTCCAGCACCAAGGTGTTGAGCGCATCTAACTTCAAATAGCCGCGTTGCAGATGGTCCATGATGCGGCCTGGCGTGCCGACCACGATGTGCGCGCCATGCTCAAGACTGGCGATTTGGCCGCGCATGGCGACACCGCCGCAGAGCGTGACGACCTTGATGTTTTCTTCAGCCCGCGCCAAGCGCCGGATTTCCTGGGTCACTTGGTCGGCCAGTTCGCGCGTCGGGCACAGCACCAGCGACTGCACGGCAAAGCGCCGGGCATTCAGGTTGGACAGCAGCGCCAGCGCAAAGGCGGCGGTCTTGCCGCTGCCGGTTTTGGCTTGGGCGATCAGGTCTTTGCCGAGCAACGCAATCGGCAGACTGGCGGCCTGAATCGGCGTCATTTGCTCGTAACCGAGGAGTTTGAGGTTGGCCAGGGCGGCCGGCGTCAGGGATAAGCTGGCGAAATCGTGGGAGGTGGAAGCAGTTGCAGTCATCCCTAGATTATCGTCACTCGCAGCATTTGGGGCGCCGAACACGCATGACCGTAGCGCGGCAGAGGGTCAGGCAGCAGTGTTAAGGTTTGGTGTATGACGGGGTCTGCGAGACCTTTTAAACGTATTTTCTTTCCTTGCGCGAAGGCTTCACATGGCAGTTTTTGAATTTGATTTGTTGGTGGTCGGTGGTGGCAGCGGTGGCGTGCGCGCGGCCCGCATGGCGGCCCAGCGTGGTGCGCGGGTGGCGCTGGTCGAGGCCCAAGCCATGGGCGGCACTTGTGTCAACGTCGGCTGCATTCCGAAAAAGCTTTACAGCTACGCGGCGCACTTTGCCGAATCTTTTGAAGAGTCGCACGGCTTTGGCTGGGTCGGCCCAGCACCAACGCTCGACTGGTCAGCCCTCAAAGCCAGCCGCGCTCGCGAGATCACGCGACTGAACGGCATTTACCTGCAGCTGCTCAAAGGCGCTGGCGTGCAGATCATTGAAGGTTGGGCCACGTTGGTGGACGCGCACTCCGTCGAGGTGGCCGGCCAGCGCTACAGCGCCCAAAATCTACTCATCGCCACCGGCGGCACACCCAGCGTGCCCGACATCGCCGGCCGCGAGCATGTCATCACCTCGAACGAGATCTTTGACATCGACCCGTTCCCGAAGCGCTTGTTGGTGGTCGGCGGCGGCTACATCGCCTGCGAATTCGCCTCGATCTTCAACGGCTTAGGCGCCCAAGTGACGCAGCTGTACCGCGGCGAACAAGTGCTGCGCGGTTTTGACAATGATGTGCGCAGCTTCATCGCGGCCGAGATGCTGAAAGCCGGCGTTGACTTGAGGCTGAATGCAGACGTGGCCAACATCACGCGAACCCCCAGCGACACCAAGAATGTTGGTCCCCTGTGGGTCCATCTGGCCGATGGCAGCACCCTCGAAGTTGACGCCGTGCTCTACGCCACCGGCCGCGTGCCGAATGTCAAAGGGATTGGTTTAGAAACTTTGGGGGTGGCGCAAAAAGACGATGGTGCGATCCAAGTCGACGCGCAGTACCAGACTTCGGTGCCGAATATTTACGCGCTGGGCGACGTCACGGCGCGCCTGCAGCTGACACCTGTCGCGCTGGGCGAAGCGATGGCACTGGTCGATCATTTGCTCGGGCCTGTGACAGGAAAAACACCGCGGACGATGAGCTACGACTTCATTCCGACCGCCGTTTTCACGCACCCGAACATTGGCACGGTGGGTTTTTCCGAGGCCGATGCAAGGGCACAGTTCGGACAGATCAGTGTTTACAAAAGCGAGTTCAAAGCGCTCAAACACACGCTCAGTGGCAGCACGGAACGCACCTTCATGAAGCTATTGGTCGACGACGCCACTGGCCGCGTGGTCGGTCTGCACATGGTCGGCGCTGAAGCCGGTGAAATCGTCCAGGGCTTTGCTGTCGCCATGAAAGCCGGCGCCACCAAAGCGGTGTTCGACAGCACCATCGGCATTCACCCGACCGCCGCGGAAGAATTTGTCACCATGCGCGAGCCCGTGAAAGCCTGATGCGATGAAAGCCATGCCCTACCTGTCGACCTACATCGCACCCGCCCGCTACACCGACCCGGTGGCGGCACTGGCCCAAGTGCGTCTGATCTACGACCAACAAATCGCCCATTTGCGTGACTGCATGCAGCGCTACGTGGCCGGTGAAACGCTGCCAGGCAAGGTGCGCGCCTGCTATCCATTTGTGCGCATTCGCACCGAAACAGTGGCCCGCGCGACGCTGGAAATGCCCGACATCACGCAGCTGAGTTATGGCTTTGTGGCGGGACCCGGCACCTTCGACACGACGCTCACGCGGCCGGACCTTTACGCCACTTACTACCTTGAACAGTTTCGCCTGCTGCTGGAAAATCATTCCGTCGAACTCGAAATTGGCATCAGCACACAGCCGATTCCGGTGCACTTCTCCTTTGCAGATCATGACCACGTCGAAGGCAATTTGAGCGCCGAGCGACGCATGCTGATGCGCGACGCTTTTGACCTGCCCGACCTCGCGGCAATGGACGACGGCATTGCCAACGGCACCTATGAACCGCAAGCCGGCGAGTCTCGACCGTTGGCACTGTTCACAGCTGCGCGTGTCGACTATTCACTGCAGCGCCTGCGCCACTACACCGGCACTTCGCCAGACTGGTATCAGAACTACGTGCTGTTCACCAACTACCAGTTTTACATCGACGAGTTTGTCCGTCTAGGCCATGAAGAAATGAGCCGCGCGGACAGCCCTTTTGTGGCCTTTGTCGAACCCGGCAACGTGGTGACGCGGCGCAAGGGTCTGCCGGCTGTGGCCGGAGACGAGCTCGGTACAGCACCACCGCGCTTGCCGCAAATGCCGGGCTACCACTTGCTGCGCGCCGACCGCTCCGGCATCAGCATGGTCAACATCGGCGTCGGCCCGGCCAACGCTAAAAACATCACCGACCACATTGCGGTGCTTCGTCCGCACGCCTGGATCATGCTTGGCCATTGCGCCGGCTTGCGCAGCAGCCAGCAACTGGGCGACTACGTGCTGGCTCACGGCTATGTGCGTGAAGACCATGTGCTCGACGAAGAGTTGCCATTGTGGGTGCCGATTCCGGCGCTGGCCGAAATTCAAATGGCCTTGCAGCAAGCGGTTGAAGACGTGACGCATTTGCAAGGGCAAGACCTGAAACGCATCATGCGCACCGGCACCGTGGCCAGCACTGACAACCGCAACTGGGAGCTGCTGCCCAGCAACCAACCGCAGCGCCGATTCAGCCAAAGCCGGGCCGTTGCGCTCGACATGGAAAGCGCCACGATTGCCGCCAACGGCTTTCGTTTTCGGGTGCCCTATGGCACGTTGCTGTGCGTCAGCGACAAGCCCTTGCACGGCGAGATCAAGCTGCCGGGCATGGCGAATCACTTTTACCGCGAGCGCGTCGACCAGCATTTGCGCATCGGCATTCGGGCGCTTGAATTGCTACGCGCGGGCGGTAGCGACCAATTGCACAGCCGCAAGCTGCGCAGCTTTTCAGAGGTGGCTTTTCAGTAAGTCGACGATTTTGGCTAAAATAGCCATCAGTCTACCCGTGAGGCCAACCATGCAAGTCACCGCCACCCAAGCCAAAAACCGTTTTGGCGCTATCTGCGCCCAAGCCAAAGTCGGGCCGGTCTTTGTTGAAAAAGACGGGCGCATCGACACGGTCATTGTTTCGGCGAAGCAATTTTCCGAGCTTCAGGCGGCCAGTCATTCCCAAACACTGGCGCAACGCAAAACTCAATTTGAACAAACGCACGGTGCCTGGATCACAGAGCAAAACCAGCGCTTTGAAGCCAACGGTCTGTGGTGCGACGACATGCGGGTTTGGTGAGTCGCTGTGCAGTTTGATGTTTTTGAGAACCCCAGCCCACGCATGCGCGATGTCTATCCTTATGTGGTGGACGTTCAAAGTGACTTGCTCAGCAGCCTGGCCACCCGCATGGTGGTACCGCTCGCCGTCACTGGACTGGCCGCTACGGATCTGCCGCGTCAATTGTGCCCGGTCATGAAGGTGAAAGCCCAATCATTGATGTTGGTTCCGTTTGAAGCTGCGCCGCTGGACAAGCGATTATTCAAGAAAAAAATGGCTTCGCTCCATGACCGATCTCACGACATCATCGCGGCCATGGATGCGGTGCTCAGCGGCATCTGACGCCATCGGCATTCGGATGCAAGAACGCCAGCGTCTTGGCGTCAGCCAACCAGATTGCGCATCGGCAGGCCTTGCAGACGGCGTCCGAGGTTGTCCAGAAACAACTCCTCTACCCGCGCTGCATTGCCATCCGAGAACCCGGCGCTGTGTGGCGAGGCAATCACGTTAGTCATGTCCCAGAGCGGCGACTGCACCGGCAACGGTTCATGCGCGAACACATCCAGATAAGCCCCGCCGAGTCGGTCGTTTTGCAGCGCTTCAATCAGTGCGGCTTCATCGACCACTTCACCTCGCGCGACGTTGACGACATGCGCGCCCGCCGGCAGTAAAGCCAGCGCGCTAGCGCTGATGAGCCCATGTGTGCGGTCGGTCAACGGACACGCCAGCAGCAGCCAGTCAGCCTGCGGCAACACACTGCGAATCGTTTCATAAGCGACGGTTTCAATGCCCTCGTCCGCTGGCATTGCGCTGTTGCGCACCACCACCACACGCAGCCCCAGCAAGCGCAACATGGCACCCAGTTGTTGGCCGATGCCGCCCCAACCGACGATGACCGCCGTTTGCCCGCCCAAGTCACGCGGCAAACCGGTTTTAATCAGCGGTGCCCAGACATGCGCACGCTGCGCCGCCATGAGCTGCGGTAAGCGCCTGGCCAAGGCCAGCATGCCCGCTAGCGCCGACTGCGCCACCACAGCAGCATTCGTCCCCGCCGACGAACTGAGGGCCACGCCGCGCGCCAACAGATTCACGTACACCGACCGATCGGCACCGGCTGAATGCAGTTGCACCCACGCCAGGCTGGGGGCGTTCGTGAGCAAATCGTAATAGTGCTGGGTTGCCGGCAGCACCGCATGCTTGGTTGACAAACCCGTCACATCGCGCGAGACAAAGGCGATGTCGAAGTCAGCCGGTGCCTGCGCCGGGCTGAGCAAGACATGCGCGGCCGTGCCCAGCCGCTCAGTGAGACGTGACCCGAGAGCCGCCCGCGCGGCATCGGACAGCAAGATGCGCAACGGACCGACGGGAGGGCTGCTCTGGATGCTCATTCAGCCACGGCGCCTGAGGCCTCGACGATGGCTTTCCACTTGATGAATTCCTTCTGCGTGAACTGGCCATAGTGAGCGGCTGAGCCACCGACTGGATCGGCACCTTCACGGATCATTTGCGCTTCAAGTTGCGGCAAGATGTCATTGACGTTTTTGTTCAGCGTAGCGATCACCGATGCTGGCGTGCCCTTGGGTGCGAAGAAACCAAACCATGAACCGGCCTCAAAACCAGGCAAGCCTTTTTCTGCCACGGTCGGCACGCCCGGCAGCGAGCGTGACGGCTTCAGACTGGAGACCGCCAGTGCACGCAGCTTGCCAGCCTTGATTTGCGGGATCACCGAGGGGATGGTGGCGAACATGAATTGCAGGCGCCCGGCCAGCAAATCGTTCAGCGCATTAGCGCCTTTGTAGGGTACATGCAGCGTCTCCACACCGAGACGCTGACTCAGCATGTAGCTCGACAAATGTGAGGACGTGCCAACACCGGTGGAACCGTAATTCAACTTGCCCGGATTCGCCTTCACATAGGCCAGAAACTCTTCAAAGGTCTTGGCGGGCACCGATGGATGGACCACCAGCACATTCGGCACATCTGCAATCTGCACCACGGGCACCAAGTCTTTCAAGGGGTCGTAGCTCAAGTTTTTGTACAGCGTCTGATTGATCGCGATAGGACCGACCGAGCCCACCAACAGCGTGTAACCATCGGCAGCCGAACGCACCACATTTTCGGTACCGATGTTGCCGCCGCCACCGGGCCGGTTGTCAATGATGAACGGCTGCTTCAGCCGCTCCGCTAACTGTTGGCTGACAGAACGCGCCAGGATATCGGTGGTGCCGCCGGCCGTGAAAGCCACGACCACCCGCACCGGCTTGGTCGGATAGTCTTGCGCACTGGCAGCGCCATTGGCCAACAGCAGACCGGTCAAGACGGCAGCGAGGGGTCGAATCAAAGTGATGCAGAAATGAAGTCTGCTGACGATCAACAAGCGCATGGCAGTTACCTCTGAGGGTTTGGGCCAAAAATCAAGTGCGGTAGCTGTCGTCCATGCGGTCCAACTTGCGCAGCAGACCTGGCCACTCCATCACGCCATAAGGGCGACGGGTGCTGGGTTGGTAGTTGTTCCAAGTCTCTTCGAGCACCGGCTGCGACACCGGCGACAAAGGTGAATTGCAGGCCATGGCAGCGAGCTGCGACCGACAAGCCAACTCAAGGCGGTGCATCCAGTTGAAGGCTTCGCCAATGGTGCGACCGACGGTGAGCGCACCATGGTTGCGCAAGATCAACGCTTCGCCATCGCCAAGGTCGCGCACCAGTGATGCTTGCTCATCAAGGTTGAGCACCACGCCGTAGTAGTCGTGGTAGCTGATCTTCAAAAAGCGCATGGCCGTTTGCGTGATCGGCAGCAAGCCGCATTCGAGTGCAGAGACCGACATCGAGGCCCAGCTGTGGGTGTGAATCACGCAGGCCACTTCAGGGCGAGCTTCGTGGACGGCGCTGTGAATCACGTAGCCGGCTTTGTTGATGCCGTAGTTCAAATCACCAAAATCCGGCTGCGCCAAAATCTTGCCTTGATGGTCAATCTTGATCAGGCTGGACGCGGTGATTTCTTCGTACATCATGCCGTAGGCATTGATCAGGAAAGCACCTTCCTCGCCCGGTACGCGGGCCGATATGTGGTTCGCCATCATGTCGGCCATACCGTAATGCTCAACCAACCGGTAGCAGGCCGCGAGATCGACCCGGGCTTGCCACTCAGCCTCGCTGCAGTGGCCTTTCATGCTTGAAATTTGCAAACGGCTGGTCGTGTTCATGCGTGTCTCCTGATGGTTATAAAAGGTGCCGGGCTTGGGCGCTCAGGCTTCGGGCAGGGCCAGGTTGGTGGGCTGACGTTTTTCAATGCTGTACTTGAGCAGCGCAGCACTGCGAAAAATACCGTGCGCAAACTTACCATAGGGCAAGGTCACGAACAAGGCCATCACGGCGCCTAAGTGCACGGCCAACAGCAACGCCATGGAAGATGTGTCACGCCAAGCCAGCAAGGCCAAGCCCGTCAAGCTGACCCAAAACAGCAAGGCGATGAAACCACGGTCCATCGGTTTTTGGGCCGCATCACCATGGCTGGCGTGACGCGTGATGTTGAGCCAGAGCAAACCGGCCGGGCCGATCAGCAAACCGATACCGCCAACGGTACCAAGCAACACCGGCAAGCTGGTGTAACTGTAAGGCGCATGCCAATCCAAAAAGTAGTGGTAAAGCGTGGCGACCGAGGTGGCGGCAAAACACAACATGAAGCCGTAGAAAGTCAGATGGTGGAAGCGCCTGCGCCACAGCGTGGGGGTGTCGTCGTCGTTCGGGCAGCCTTCGATCGGCTCGTTACCGCTGGTCTGGTTGGCGCCATCCAAGTACTTCAAGCGCAGCGCGGCGGACGTCGCTTCCATGGCAGCTTCACCCAAGGCGTTGGAGGCCGTGGCCGGCGACACGTCGCGCCAGAAACTGCGCACGCCCAGCCCCAAGGCCAACACCGCAAACAAGAAGATCGGCGCGAACATCGAGACCAGCAGGTTGTGCGGAAAGATGGCGTAAAAATTACCCGCCAGCGGCTCATGAAAGAGCTGGCCTTGTGCTTGAATCGCCAACACCAAAAACAGCGCGAGGCCGGCGGCCAGCGCTAAAGCCACAGTCAACCCTTGGCGTTTGTAGAGCGCACCGAGCGCTGGCGGCCAAGCGTAATCTGCATAGGTCTGAACGCGCACCTGGGCCATGGCCTGAGGCACATTGATGGCAAATTCGTGCGGTGGCGAATACTGGCAAGCGTGCAAACAAGCACCGCAGTTGTGGCACAGATTGGCCAGGTAATGAATGTCGGCCTTGCCGAATTCGAGGTGCCGCGTCATGGCGGGGAACACCGCACAAAAACCTTCGCAGTAGCGGCAGGCATTGCAAATCTGCATTTGCCGGCTGACTTCTGATTCGTTCGCAGTCAATGACATATCGCCAGTGGCCAGGGCTCGCGCCTCGCGGGTCAGGGCTTCAAGCTGCTGCATGGTGGTCTTCCGTCAAAGTCGTTGATGTGGAGGCTTTATTTGCCTTGGCCGCCTTGGCCGCTTGAACCCCGGCAATGCGGCCAAAGGCCGTGCCGATGGTCATGCCGACGCCTGCGGTGTATCCCTTGCCCAGCACGTTGCCGGCCATCAGCTCGCCAGCGGCAAACAGGTTCGGGATGGCTTGGCCACCGAAATGCACGGCGGTCGTTTCGTCGGTCTTCATACCAAGGTAAGTGAAGGTGATGCCGGGTTTGAGCGCGTAGCCATAGAACGGTGCCGTATCAATCGGCCGCGCCCAATGTGTCTTGGCGGGCGTCAAGCCTTCGGTGTGACAGTCGTCAAGCACAGCGTGGTCAAACGAGCCGACATGGCAGGCGGCGTTGTAGTCTTTCACGGTTTTGACAAAGGCTTGTTCGTCGAGTCCGAGTTGTCGCGCCAGTTGCTCCAATGTATCGGCTTTTTCGCCTGGGAACACCGGTGGCATGAAGCGGCCTACGGCCTTGGCGTCAATGATCGAGTAGGCGACTTGCGCGGGTTGGTGTGCCACCAAGCGACCCCAGATCGCATAACGCTTGGGCCAGAAATCTTCGCCTTCGTCATAAAAACGGTTGGCGTGTTTGTTCACCACCACGCCCAGCGACACGCAGTCAACACGCGTGCAAATACCGCCGTCGTACAACGGCGCGCGGGCGTCAATGGCGACGCAATGGCTTTGGTTCGGCTCGCCGGTTGTGTCAGCACCCTGGTCGATCAAATCGCGCAGCAGCACCCCCATGTTGAAGCGCGTGCCGCGAATGGCGAAGTTGTCGGACGGCCATTCGCCAGCGTCGTTCTGACCCCAGACTTCACGCATCCACTCGAGGTTGGACTCAAAGCCACCGCTGGCCACCACGCAAGCTCGCGCTTCAATGCGCTGGCTACCTTCGGGACTTGTCATATGCGCGGCTACAAAGCGACCGTCTTTGAGTTCAAGCCGATTCACCGTCGATTCGTAACGCACGTCGATGCCAAGCTTTTCAGCACTCCGGTAATACGCGTTCATGAGCGCTTTGCCGCCGCCCATGAAAAAGGCATTCGTGCGCGACAAGTGCAGCGTGCCCGACAAGGACGGCTGAAAACGCACGCCGTGATGGCGCATCCAGTCGCGGCAATTGGACGACTCGCGAATCGCCAAGCGGGCCAGTTTTTCATTGGTCAGGCCGCCGGTGACTTTGAGCAAGTCTTGCCAGAATTCTTCTTCCGGGTAAGCCTCGGTCAACACGTCTTGCGGCGCGTCATGCATGCAGCGCAGGTTTCGCGTGTGCACCGAATTGCCGCCGCGCCATTCGCGCGGTGCCGACTCCAGCACCAGCACGCTGGCACCCGCCTCACGCGCCATCAGCGCCGCACACAAGGCGGCATTGCCGCCGCCAATCACCAAAACATCCAGCATGCATTCACTCCCGACTTGATTGATCGTCACTCCGCCATCCATCAGCGGCCATCAGTGCGCGCTTGAAGTTGCACACTGTAGAACAAGCCATGCCCGGTCGGAAGCAGGCGAGTGGCATGGGGTCATCACGATTTGTGATGGCATTATCTTCAACTGATCAACCGAGCCCCGACCCAGCGGCCTGAATGCACGGCTTCACGCGCGCAATCTGCCAACACCACGCGGGCGGCCAGACCCGCCGGCGAGAGTTCATCGTCAGACAGGCTGCACAGCGCTGTCGCCCGCCGGGCCAGCGTGTCGCTGATTTCAGTGAGCTTGAAGCGTTGCGCTGCATCGGCGTAACGACCGACCGCCGCCCAGGGCTGCACAGTGCAACCGAAGCCGCTGTCCACCGCGTCCATCAGCATGGCCAGCGAGTCGATTTCAGCGACAACATTGGGCTTGCACTTGGCCCGTGCAAAGGCACTTTCCAGGGTGCTGCGCAAACCGTGCGAGCCGGTCGGCAAGATCAGCGGCAAACCAGCCAGTTGCGCCACGCTCATTCGTTTAGTTAACTTGACTGCAGTGGCTTGAACTGCATGCCGTGATTCGATCAAAAAGAGTTTTTCTTCGAGCAGCGGCATCACGCTTAAACGCCGTCCGGCCTGGCTGTCAAAGAGCATGGCCAAGTCGAGCTGGCGCGCATTCAACATGGCGGTCAGGTGGCCCGACAGGCTTTCAACCACATGCAGGCGCACGTCGGGGTAGCGTTCCCGCATGGCACGCAGCAAGGGCAGACCCAGCACGGCGGCGGTGGTCGGCGCCATGCCAACACTGACGCTCCCAGACAGCCGCGATTCTTGCGCCGAGCGCACCGCCTGCTCTGCGTGCCGCAGCACCAGCTGCGCTTCCCTGAAAAATGCCAGGCCGGCCTCGGTCGCCGTCACACCCTTGGGGCTGCGTTGCAGCAGGCGCGTCGAAAGTTCGCTTTCAAGCCGGCTAATCTGCTGGCTCAAAGCCGACGGCACCAGTTCCAAATCAAGCGCGGCGCGACTGATGCTGCCGAGTTCAATGACCCGGACGAGGTAGCGCAGTTGGCGCAGTTCCATGGCTTAAATTTTTGCGAGAGCTGCCACGGACGACTGCGGAGCAGTCATCTCAGCGCGCATCATCGGCAGATGCTGCGGGTACTCGCGCTGCATGAAGTCGACCAGCGCCTCACGGACTTTGCAGCGCAAATCCCAGTTCAAGCCGGCGTCGGCCGAAGTCACCAGCACCCGCAGCTGAATGCTGCGCTCGCCAGCTTCGACCACCTGCAGCTGGCACAGCCGTTTGTCCCATTCAGCAGCGGCCTCGCAAATGCGCTGCGCCTCTTCGCGCAGCGGCGCCAAAGGCATGCGGTAGTCGACCCAGATCAAAACCGTGCCCATGATTTGGGAGCTGTGTCGAGTCCAGTTTTCAAAGGTGTTTTCGATGAACCAATGCAGCGGAATGATGAGTCGGCGTTCGTCCCAAATCTTCATCACCACGTAGGTTGCCGTGATTTCTTCGACACGGCCCCACTCGCCCTTCAAGATCAACACGTCGTCCAGCCGAATCGGCTGCGCCAGCGCCAGCTGTAAACCAGCGATCATGTTGCTCAACACCGGCCGTGCCGCAATACCCACCACCAAACCCAAGACACCCGCCGAGGCCAGCAGACTCGCACCAACCTGCCGCGCTCCCGGAAAGGTCATCAGCATCATGGCCAAACCGGCCACCACCACCGCCGTACTGGCGACCCGCACCAGCAGCCGCGTTTGCGTCATGATGCGGCGGGCATCGTTGTTGTCCGCCACATCAAACGAATGCCGCTCAGAGATGCCCTTGGTCATGCCTTCCAGCGCATTCAAGACCAACCACGTCAGCGCCACCATCAACAGCAAGGCATTGCCATGGCGCACCTGGCTGATCAGCAAAATAGAGTCAGGGGCCGCCTGCCAAACACTTTGCAAAGCAATCAACGGCAGCACCATGCGGGCCGGTGCCGCGCAACTGGCCACCACCGCGATGGCCACCGGCCCGCGCGCGATACGTCGCAACACCACAGAACCGGTTCGGTGCAATACCAAGGCAACCAACGTGGCCACCAGCGCGCCTAAAAGCACACCCCAAGCCGGGTCAGTCAATAAATCGAGTAATTCTTCAGTCAATGTGTCCATGCCTGGCCGTTACCCGGCCGCGCGTGGTTTGACCAGCGCCGCAGCATGTTTGGCACGGCTACGTGCGAGCTCGACATCGGCATCAAAAGCCAGCGCCACACCCATGCGGCGCTTGACAAAACTCTCGGGCTTGCCGAACAGCCGAATGTCAGTGTTCGGCACGGCCAGCGCTTGGGCCACGCCATCAAAAACGATGCCTTTGGCGTCAACGCCGCCATAAATCACGGCGCTGGCGCCAGGGCTTTTCAAGGCGGTGTTGACCGGCAAACCCAAAATCGCGCGGGCATGCAGTTCAAACTCGTTTTGCCATTGCGTGCACAGCGTCACCATGCCGGTGTCGTGTGGCCGTGGGCTGACTTCGCTGAACCAGACAGAGTCACCTTTGACAAAGAGCTCCACACCATACAGACCCATGCCGGACGGTTGGCCGTCAAAACCAACGCCCAAGTTGTCAGTCACGGCTTTAGAAATGTCGCGGCTTTTTTGCAGCGCGGCAGAGCGCATCGGATGCGGTTGCCAGCTTTCGACGTAATCGCCGTTGACCTGCACATGGCCGATGGGCTCGCAAAAATGCGTTTCAATCTGACCGTTGGCGCCCATGGCGCGCACCGTCAGTTGGGTGATTTCGTAGTCAAAGTCAATGAAACCTTCAACAATGATGCGGCCATGGCTGACGCGCCCGCCGGCCATGGCGTGGTCCCAAGCAGTCTTCACGTCAGCGGGGCCGGCAATCTTGCTTTGTCCCTTGCCCGACGAACTCATCACCGGTTTGACGATGCAGGGGTAACCAATCTTGTCGTCAATCGCGGCCTGCAACTCGGCCAACGAATCGCAAAACACATAGGGGCTGGTTGGCAGGCCCAGCGTCTCAGCGGCCAGCCGGCGAATGCCTTCACGGTCCATCGTCAGACGCGCAGCGCGAGCGGTGGGCACCACGCGCACGACGCCGGCGGCTTCAAGCTCTTCGAGCATGGGCGTGGCAATTGCCTCAATTTCAGGCACCACCAAATGCGGCCGCTCTTGTTCAATCAAGGCCTTGAGTTGTGCCGGATCACTCATGGTGATGGTCCGCGCATGGTGCGCGACCTGCTGGCCGGGCGCGTTCTCATAGCGGTCGGTGGCGATGGTTTCGACGCCGAGTCGCTGCAGCGCAATCAGCACTTCCTTGCCGAGCTCACCTGAGCCGAGCAGCATGACTTTGGTGGCTTGCGGCGACAGCGGCGTGCCGAAGGTTGTGGCGGGAATAGATGCGTTGGAGTTGTTTGAAGTGGTCATCGGTCGAGATTGTTGAGCGTGGGGACAGCGGTTGTACCGCCAAAGCCAGACCCTCCAATTTACAACATACCGGCTGCGCGCCCATTCTGCGGCTTGAAGAGTCCTTCTGATTCCAGCTTCGAGGGCACAATCTAGCCATGAACAGTGAGCCTATTTTTTCAGTGCGAGCGCTCACCAAGCGCTACGGCAGCAGCACCGTGGTCAACGATTTGTCCTTCAGCATCGCCCCCGGCGAATGCCTCGGCGTGATCGGCCCGAACGGCGCCGGCAAGACCACCACGATCCGCATGTGCTTGGGCTTGACCACGCCAGACGCTGGCGAAGTGATCTTTTCGCCGCCCGGCCAACCAGCATTGCAGATGCCGCAAGACGCACTGGCGATCAAGGAACAGCTCGGCATCGTCAGCCAGTTCGACAGCTTAGATCCGGATTTTTCGTGCAGCGAGAACCTGCTGGTCTTTGGCCGGTATTTCGGCATGCCCGACGCGCTCATCAAGTCGCGCATTCCGCAACTGCTTGAATTTGCCTCCCTCTCGCACAAGGCCGACGCCAAGTTGAGCG
>CANFJF010000025.1 GCA_947447355.1 Comamonadaceae bacterium | reverse complement strand
GTTGGCAACGAAGTGTTGGACGCCATGCCGGTCAAGCTGCTGGCGCGTCTAGGTGGCGTTTGGCATGAGCGCGGCGTGGCGTTACACGCGGGTGAGTTTGTGTTTGCCGACGTGCTGACCGAGCTGCGGCCGCCGCTGGACATCGACGGCCCGCAGGACTACCTGACCGAAACCCATGCGCAGGCCGAAGGCTTTGTGCGCACGCTGGCCGATCGGCTGGCGGCAGGGGCTATTTTTCTGCTCGACTACGGGTTTCCGGAGCACGAGTATTTCCACCCGCAGCGCCACATGGGCACGCTGATGTGCCACCAAGGTCACCTGGCTGACACGAATCCACTGCAGCATGTCGGCCTGAAAGACATCACCGCGCATGTCAATTTCACGGGCATCGCGTTGGCCGGGCAAGACGCCGGGCTGCACGTGCTGGGCTACACCAGTCAAGGCCGGTTTTTGCTCAACTGCGGGCTGCTCGACGGCATGGAAGACGCGCCGCTGGAGCAGCGCGTGATGCTGCAAAAACTCATCAACGAACACGAGATGGGCGAGCTCTTCAAGGTCATCGGCTTTGCCGCCAACACCCCGCAGCAGCCTTACAACGACTGGCAGGCGTTGGGCTTCGCGCAGGGCGACCGCTCCCACACACTCTGAACCTGAAGAACGACGCATGAACACCACACCGCAACGTCTACCCGTCACGCTGCCCGACGTCCGTTTAGCCGCTGGCGCAGCGCCTGTGGCGTGCGTCGATGTCGGTGGCACCAAGGTGACGGTGAGCGTGGTGAACGAGCGCGGCGTGCAGGGTTGGTTGAGCGAGCCGACCGTCAAAGAAGGCGCGTCCGACGCGCTCGGCCAGCAGGTCGTGCGCATGATCGGTTTGAGCTGTGCGGCAGCGGGCATCTTGCCAACGCAGATTGCGGCGGTCGGCATTGCGTCTTGCGGGCCTTTTGTACTGAGTCAAGGACTGGTCGAATTGGCCGCCCCCAATATTTGCGGCGGTTTGGCGGGTGCCGGGCGAGGCCTGCCGAACCGCTGGACCAGCGCCGTGCTGGAAGCGCCGGTGCGGCGCATGTTCCCGGATGTGCGTGTTTGCAATGACGGCATCGGCGCTTTGCAGGCCGAACGGCGCTGGGGTGCGCTGCAAGGGTTTGACCACTGTGCTTACGTCACTTGGAGCACCGGCATCGGTGTCGGTTTGTGCGTCGACGGCCGCATCTTGAAAGGCAAAAATGCCAACGCCGGCCACGCCGGCCACATGTTCGTCAGTGACAACGATGACGCCTTGTGCGGCTGCGGGAACGTCGGTGATGTCGAGGGCTTGATTGCCGGTAACGCGATTCCCCGACGCTTTGCCGAGCAAGGTTTTACCGATGCCGCCGCGCTGTTGGACGCGGCCAAAAACGGCCATGCAGACGCGCGGGTCTTGGTTGACGAACTCTGCCGCATCATGGGCAGGACGCTGTACAACTTGGTGGTGACGCTGGACTTGCAGGCGATCAGTCTGGGCGGCGGTGTGTTTTGGCATCACCGCGATTTTTTGCTGCCGCGCTTGGACGCGCATATTCAGGGGCGCATACCAGCGCTGACGACCGGTTTCAAACTGCTGCCCGCTGGCCTGCAAAACAAGGTGGGGGATTACGCGGCACTGGCTTTGGTGGTTTAAGTCTGCGCAGCTGCCAATGTAGCCACGGCAGCTACAGCCGCCACACGCGCCGCATGCACCCGCTCGCCAATCTTGGCGCCGCTCTCGCCTTGCGCTTCAGCCGCTGCGGCCACCTCATGAGTGGGCACAGACTGCGCGGCGGCCAGTGCTGCCAGCAGCCGCTGACGCTGCGGATACGGCCGCTCCGACAGGCCCAAGCGGCCACGGGCATCGCATTCGCAAGCCAGCAAAATATCAGCAAAACGGGGTGGTTTGCGAAACGCATCACAGCGCTCCAACAGCCGCACCAGCGCGGCGGCGTTGAACTCAGCGCTGCGATGAATGTTGCCGTGTTCGCGCGCCACCACATCCGCGATCTCGCGGCAGTCGGTCGGCACACGCAGCCGCTGACACAGGCCTTTGAGCAGGCGTGCACTGCGTTCTTCGTGGCCGATGTGGCGCGGTAAGTCGGCTACCGGCGTTGTTCCTTTGCCGAGGTCGTGGCCGAGACAGGCGAAGCGCACCGGCAAGGGCGCGTCCAGTTGCGCGGCCATGTCGAGGACCATCATCAGGTGCACGCCGGTGTCGACTTCAGGATGGTATTCGGCGCGCTGCGGAACGCCCCAGAGGCGATCGACTTCAGGCAGCAATTTTTTAAGTGCGCCGCAACCCCGCAGCACCTCGAACATGCGCGACGGTTGGCGTTCCATCAGTCCGCGCGCGAGTTCTTGCCAGACGCGCTCGGGCACCAGTGCATCGACTTCACCGGCGGCCACCATGTCACGCATCAGTTGCATCGTTTCCGGTGCGACGCTGAAGTCAGTGAAGCGGGCCGCAAAGCGCGCCACGCGCAAGATGCGCACGGGGTCTTCGGCAAAGGCGCTGGTCACATGGCGCAGCACGCGCGCGGCGATGTCGCGCTGGCCACCGTAGGGGTCCGTCAGCACGCCATCGGCGTCTTGGGCGATGGCGTTGATGGTCAGGTCGCGCCGGGCCAAGTCCTCTTCCAGCGTGACGTCTGGCGCGGCATGCACGGCAAAGCCGTGGTAGCCCTGCGCGGTCTTGCGTTCGGTGCGGGCCAAGGCGTATTCTTCGCACGTTGTCGGATGTAAAAAAACCGGGAAATCTTTGCCCACCGGCAGGTAGCCCTCGGCCGCCAAAGCCTCTGGCGTGGCACCGACCACAACCCAGTCATGGTCGCGCACCGGCAAGCCCAGCAAGGCATCGCGGACCGCACCGCCGACCCGGTAAATTTTCATGCGTCGAACATCCGCCCAGCGGTTTGGCGCTTGGCCATCAAGCCGCTGCGCAAACCGCGCGCGCCCAAGTAAGTCGGGGCGATGGCGCTGAGGGCGGCGGGTTCAATGCCGAGGTCACGCAGGCCCGGGCAGTTGCCGGTGGCGATGTTGGGCACCTTCATCGAATCGAGGTTGTCGCGGCTCAACACCGGCTCGCCTGGCATCAGCTCCATCAGACGGGCTTGCACCCTTGCCAGCGCATTGGGCAAACCGACGACTGGCCGGCCCCGGCCGCGGTTGACGCCAGCGTATTGGCCAGCCAGTTGCACCAGTTGACGCAGCGAAAAAATATCGGGGCCACAGGCCTCGTAGGTTTGGCCATTGGTGCTGTGAAAATTCTTGTCTTCTAAGCAGTGGACGATGGCGCTCGCAACGTCTTCAACCCAGACCGGCTGAAACATCGCATGTGCCCCGGCCAGCGGCATCACCGGCAAAAACTGCTGCAGCTGTGCGAAGACATTCAAAAATTTATCTTCAGCGCCAAAGATGACGCTAGGTCGCAGCACCGTCAGGTCGAGCGGCGCTTGACGCAGCACCTGCTCCCCGCGGCTTTTGCTGCGCAGGTACATCGACGGCAAGCCGTCGGGGTTGCGCACATCGGCACCCAAAGCGCTCACATGGACAACGCGCCGCACGCCGGCAGCTTCGCAAGCGCGAGCGATTTTGTCGGCCAGTTGCACGTGCGCTGCGTCGAAAGACGCTTCATTGCCCTGCAGAATAGCCACCAGATTGACCACCGCGTCATGCTCACCGATGAGCCGCTGCAGCGTGGCTTCGTCATGGATGTTGGCCTCAATGACATCCAGCGTGGGCAGCATGAGGATGTGATTGGCATTACGGCGCCGGCGCGTCGGCACGGTGACACGCGCTTGCGCATGGACCAGCTTCTCGCAGACATGCCGCCCGACAAAACCAGTGCCGCCAAGGATGAGTATTTTTTGAGCCATGGGGTGATTCTGCCCGTTTGATAGCGGCCTCGCCGGTGTTGCGTGGAAGGCCCGCCTCTGACCGATCCCGTTGTAGGAGGCCAGCCTCTGGCCGATGGTGCGCTGGAAGATGTCGCTGAGAGGGCTCAGCTCCTACAGGGGTCGGGTGTGCGCGATTCCATTCGTCGGTGTACGCGATTGAAATGAGCGTTTGTCTTTTGTAGGAGGCCAGCCTCTGGCCGATGGATCTGGTCTCTTGTAGGAGGCCAGCCTCTGGCCGAAAGGGCACAAAGGACGGTCTGTGACAAGCGAATTGTTCGCCCAGAGGAAGATGTCGCTGAGAGGGCTCAGCTCCTACAGGGGTCGGGTGTGCGCGATTCCATTCGTCGGTGTGCGCGATTCCATTCGTCGGTGTGCGAGATCCAAGCTGCTGGTGGTGCTATTTAGCCAGCGTCTTAGCGGGGCTTTTTCACTGGCCTTGTCCAATTCGCAATACTGACTTGCTTGCCGCGCGCTACGCTCAGGGCCCCCGGCGCGGTGTCTTTGGTGATGGTCGAGCCGCCGCCGATGGTGCCGCCTGCGCCTAGGGTCACAGGCGCGATCAGCACGCAGTTGCTGCCCACGTGCACATCAGCCTCGATCACGGTGCGGTGTTTGTTGGCGCCGTCGTAGTTGGCGGTGATGCTGCCGGCACCGTAGTTCACACGCTCGCCCACAGTAGCGTCGCCCAAGTACGCCAAGTGATTGGCTTTGGCGCCTTTGGCCAAGGTCGAGTTTTTCACTTCGACAAAGTTGCCGATGTGCACTTCTGCACCCAGCTTCGCGCCGGGCCGCAGCCTGGCAAATGGGCCGATGAGCGCGCCTTCGCCAACCTCGACGCCGAGCTGTTCGCCGTCGATGTGGGTGAAAGCATGAACCACGGCGCCAGCGGCAATGCTGGCATTGGCGATCACACAGTTGGCACCTATGCGCACGCCGTCGCCAAGGCTAACGTGGCCTTCAAAAACGCAATTCACATCGATTTCAACATCACGCCCGCAGACCAGCTGGCCGCGGACATCCAGCCGCGCTGGATCGGCTAACCGCGTGCCTTGCTCCATCAGCGCGTCGGCATTGCGGCGCTGGTAAATGCGCTCTAACTCAGCCAGTTGCACGGGGCTGTTGACGCCAGCGACCTGCGCTGCGTCGGTGATCTGGTGCGCCAGCACGGGCAAGCCGTCGGCCACGGCGAACTTGACGATGTCGGTGAGGTAGTACTCGCCCTGGGCGTTTTGGTTGTCGAGCCGGCGCAGCCACGTGCGCAACAAGCGCGTGGGCACGGCCATGATGCCGCTGTAAATCTCGCTGATCTGGCGCTGCGCTTCGCTGGCGTCTTTGTGCTCGACGATGGCCAGCACCTTGCCGCCCGAGTTTTCCCGCACGATGCGGCCGTACCCTGTCGGGTCTGGCATGGCCAGCGTCAACAAGGCCAATTGCTGGCCAGCACACAAGTCCAGCAGCGCCTGCAGAGTATTGGCTTGAGTCAAAGGCACATCGCCTGACAAAATGAGCGTGACGCCGTCGTCAGCCAGTTGCGGCAGCGCTTGCTGAACAGCATGGCCTGTGCCGAGCTGCGGCTCCTGGCGAACGAATTGCAAGCCCAGCGATGCGGGGGCGTCAGCGTTCAGCGCGGCCTCGACCTCGGCAGCGCCGTGGCCGGTGATAACCACTGCTTTTCGCGCCGATAACAAGGCAGCGCATTCAATTACATGGCGTAACAAAGCGCGACCGCCCAAACGGTGCAACACTTTGGGCAAAGCGCTCTTCATCCGTGTGCCCTTGCCGGCGGCCATGATGACGACGTCTATCGGAGTTGCCATGAGTTGTCCTGCTTACATGTCGTTGTTTAAAAACCTGCTGAAGATTATCGTTGCAGCTTTGCTCGTCATCGGGTTGCAGGGTTGCGGCGCGCTGCGCTTGGCCTACAACCAGTCGCCGCTGGCGGCGTATTGGTACCTGGATGACTATTTCGATTTCAATGCAAGCCAGCGGCCTCTGGTGAAGGCGGCGCTGGACGATATTCATCAATGGCACCGGCAGACGCAGTTGCCGCTTTACATCGAGACGCTGGAAAAGCTGCAGCACCAGATGCCCAAAGACATCACGGTCGCGCAGGCTTGCACGTTGTATGCCGAAGTGCAAGACCGCTTGCTGGTGACCTTTGAAGGCATGGCCGGACGGCTGCAATCAGAAAGGCAAAGAGAAGGACAAGGCGCTGGCACGCAGGTGCTGGCCAGCTTGGACAGCACGCAGCTGGCACACCTCCAGAGAAAACTGGCCAAAGCCAATGCCAAGTACCGCAAAGACTACGTGGATGGCCCAGCGTCAAAGTTGCGCGACAAGCGGCTTGAACAAGCGGTTTCACGTGCCGAGGGTCTTTATGGAAACCTCACAAGCAAGCAAGAAGCATTGCTGGGTGCTCGGCTTGAAGCGTCAGGGTTCGAGCCTGAAGCCATCTACGCAGAGCACCTGCGTAGGCAGCAAGATTTGCTGCAAACACTGCGCAACCTGAGGCAAGCTTCGGCTGCCACCATGTCGACTAACTTGGGCGGCGTGTTGGCCCGCGTGGCCATGTCGCCCGACCCGAACTACCGGGACTACAGCCAAAAAATGCGGATGCAAGCCTGCCAAACCTTTGCTGATTTGCACAACAGCATGAGCCCCGAGCAACGCCTCACCGGGTTGCGCAAGCTGCAAAACTACGAACTGGATTTGCGCGCGCTGTTGCTCCAGCGCTAAGGAAAAGACCGCAGGCCTCAGCTACCAGACCAGACCACGCCTTCATCGTTCAGCAAAGCGTCCAACGGCACATCGTGCGGCTCAGGCTCTAGGTCAGGCAGCCAGCCGTGGCTGTAACCCAGCCCGACGGTGACTGGCTTGGGTTGTAAAGTAGCCAGTGTCCGGTCGTAAAAACCGCCGCCGTAGCCCAACCGGAAGCCGCCCGGACCGTAACCCACACAGGGCACGAACAACAAGGTTGGCACGATCATTTCAGTGTCTTTGGGTTTTGGAATGCCGTAGGCGTCTTCCTCCATCGGGCAGCCGGGGTACCAAGCATGAAAAGTCAAGGTCTTGTGAACTTTGTCGACCACCGGCAGTCCGATCTTGCGGGGCGAACGATTCGCCAGACTTTCAGTCACGATTTGCGTGCCGCTGTCGGGGGACAAGCGCTTGTTTGGCTCAAACAGTTCGCCAAGCATGGCGTCTTCTTGCCAGCGGTAG
Organism: Comamonadaceae bacterium; assembly: GCA_947447355.1. GTDB lineage: Bacteria > Pseudomonadota > Gammaproteobacteria > Burkholderiales > Burkholderiaceae_C > Polaromonas. The sequence continues at coordinate 37,364 of CANFJF010000025.1, read as the reverse complement.
AGCGCGGGCAAGGGGTCAAACTCCCCTTTGATCGGCCAATACGCACCAATGACCGCATCCGGCCGTCCGACCAACCAGATCCGCATGACCCGCTGTAACAAGTCGGCGCGCTGTAGGCGATCCGGCAAGTTCAAACGTTGATCGATGAGACGTTTACGCGCAGTTAATTTGTCCATAATCTCATGATGCTAACGAAATTTATTTACACAGCGGTTTTGGCGGCTGTCACGAACACTTTATTTGCACTGCCGGCATTGTCACAAGGCACGCCTGCGGTGGTGTTAACGCGCGCCGACGACACGGTTTTGGAGATGGGCCAAGCCTTCAGGCGTGGCGACAAAGCCCGTTTGACGGCCTTGTTGCCGCAGGTCCGCGGCCATGCGCTGGAACCGTGGGCAGCCTATTGGGAGTTGAACAGCCGGTTGAACGAAGCCATGCCTGACGAGGTCCAGGCTTTTTTGACGCGCTATGCCGGCAGTTACCAGGAAGACCGCATGCGCAACGATTGGTTGCTGCTGCTCGGCGACCGCCGTGACTGGACTACCTTTGCCGCTGAGCATCCCAAATTTCGCATGGGCGACGACCGCGATGTGCGCTGCTATGCCTGGTTGATCGAGCACGTCAAAAGCGGCCCCGATACATCAGGTGCACTGGCCGACAACGTGAAGAAATCCTGGTACGCCCAGCGCGATGCCGATGGTGGTTGCCGGGCTGCCGCTGAGCGTCTGCTGGCCGACAAGCAACTGACGCCGCTGGACATCTGGCGCAAAGCCCGGCTGTCGATAGAAATCAACCGGCCACGCCCGACCCGTGATGCCGTCGAGATGGTCTCGCCAGAGTCGATGGCCTTGCTGGCGATCATTCAGGCCAGCCCGTCGCAATTTTTGACCGACAAGAAACTGGCCTTCACGAAGGTCCGCAAAGAACTCATCACGCTGGCACTGGTCAAGCTGGCCGGCACAGACCCCGACGCGGCGGCCAAGTTTTTAGACCACAAATGGGGCTTTCAACTGAGTACCGAAGAGCGCAACTGGGTCTGGGGTGTGATCGGCAAGCAAAGCGCGATTCGTTTCAGCAGTCAAGGCTCGGATGCGTTGGTGTATTTCAACAAGGTCTCCGCCGACAGTGACCTCACCGATGAGATGTTGGGCTGGAAAACTCGCGCCGCCTTGCGCGCCGGCGACCAGCCGCGCTGGCCGCTGGTGCTGAGCAGCATCAACGCCATGAGCAGTGATGCCCGCCAAGACCCGACCTGGATTTATTGGAAAGCCCGCGCTCTGCTGGCCGCCACGCCGACAGCCGCAAAACGGGCCGAGGCGCTGGCGCTGTATCAGTCGATTGCCTCGGTGCGTGGTTTTTACGAACAGTTGGCGCTGGAGGAGCTGGGCCAGCTCATCAACGTGCCGGCAAGCCCTGCGGCCTTGAGTACGGCAGAAAAAGAAGCTGCCCGTAGCAATGTCAGCCTGCAACGCGCGACGCAGGCCATCGCCATCGGACTGCGCAGTGAAGGTGTGCGCGAATGGAACTACGCCACCAACTTGGCACAAACCGGTGGCATGGGTGAACGCGAACTGCTGGCCGCCGCGCAGCTGGCCTGTGATCGCGCCATCTGGGACCGTTGCATCAACACCAGTGAACGCACATCTGGCGGTATGGATTTCGCACAGCGTTTCCCGATGCCGTTCCGTGACGCTGTCATCAAACGCAGCCGCGACATCGGCTTGGATCCAGCCTATGTGTACGGTTTGATCCGCCAGGAGAGCCGCTTCGTCATGGAGGCGCGCTCGGGTGTCGGTGCCTCCGGTCTGATGCAAATCATGCCGGCCACCGCCCGCGAAACCGCTCGCTACATTGGCCTGAAAAGCTTCACCGCCAATCAGCTCAACGACCGTGACACTAACATCACCATTGGCACGGCCTACCTGAAGCGCGCGCTGGATGACTTTGGGGGTTCGATGGCGATGGCCGCTGCCGCTTACAACGCGGGGCCGAGCCGGCCACGCAACTGGCGCAACGGGCCGCAGCTGGAGGCCGCCATCTGGGCCGAAAACGTGCCCTTCAACGAAACCCGCGATTACGTCAAGAAAGTGCTGTCCAACACCACCAACTACGCTGCCGTGTTGACCGGCCAGCCGCAGTCACTGAAAGCGCGCTTGGGCATGATCGGCCCGCGCGAAGCCAGTGCGCCGCCCTCTGATGAAAAAATGCCTTGAGAAAATGAAATAGGCAGGCAGCCCGCCTAGCGTTGGCTTATCACTGCTCCGCGAAGGCCCGCTCAATCACGAAGTCACCTTGGCGCACGGTGTTGCCTTCTTTGAAGCCGCGCTCTTCGAGCATGCGCTTCAAGTCTTTGAGCATGCCAGGGCTGCCGCAAATCATGACGCGGTCTTCCACCGGGTTGAGGGCCGGCAGGTTCAGGTCGGCCATCAGCTTGCCGCTCTCGATCAGGTCCGTCACCCGGCCGGTGTTGCGGTAAGCCTCACGCGTGACGGTTGGGTAGTACAGCAACTGCTTGGAGATCATCTCGCCGAGAAATTCATGCTGCGGCAGCTCGTTGACTATCAGGTCTTGATACGCCAGCTCGTTGACTTGGCGCACACCATGCACCAGCACCACTTGCTCAAACTGCTCGTAAGTGGCCGGGTCGCGGATGATACTCAGGAACGGTGCCAGGCCGGTGCCGGTGGACAGCAAATACAGCCGTTTGCCGGGCAGCAGGTAGTCCACCAGCAAGGTGCCGGTGGGTTTGCGACCGACGATCACGGTGTCGCCCACCTTGATGTGTTGCAGCCGCGATGTCAGCGGACCGTCTTGCACCTTGATGCTCAAAAACTCCAGATGCTCGTCGTGATTCGGACTGACGATGCTGTAGGCGCGCAGCAGCGGCTTGTCATTCACGCGCAGGCCGATCATGGTGAAGTGGCCATTGCTAAAGCGAAGCGACTGGTCGCGGGTCGTCGTGAAGGTGAACAGCGTATCGGTCCAGTGGTGGACGGATAAAACCCGTTCTTCGTTGAAAGCGCTCATGGTGTGTACGTGTGAAACTTGAATGAAAAGCAGAAAGCGAGAAGGCACTATTGTCGGCGAAAGCCCAATCGCGCTTGTCCTGACAGGCAATAATGGACCGCTCAAGTGCGTGGACGGCTGCCAAGTCCACGAGAGCCTTTGATTTATCCGCAAGCAGGAAATTTTTTCATGAAGATGCCAATCCATAAATCACTGGGCGCCATAGCGCTGCTCAGCCTTGTCAACGTGTTGACACCCGCGCAGGCGCAAGACGTCATCAAAATCGGCGAAATCAATAGCTACAAGGCACAGCCTGCCTTCCTCGAACCCTACAAAAAGGGCATGGACTTGGCGATTGAGGAAATCAATGCTGGCGGCGGCATCAACGGCAAAAGACTCGAACTCATCGTCCGCGACGACAACGCCAACCCCGGCGACGCCGTGCGCGCCGCCGAAGAACTGCTCTCACGTGAAAAGGTCGATGTGCTCACGGGTTCTTTCCTGTCGCACATTGGTCTGGCCCTGACCGACTTCGCCAAACAAAAGAAAGTCTTCTTTCTGGCGTCAGAGCCGCTGACCGACAAAATCGTCTGGCAGAACGGCAACCGCTACACCTTCCGTCTGCGCACCTCCACCTATATGCAAGTCGCCATGCTGGTGCCCGAAGCCGCTGCGATGAAGAAAAAACGCTGGGCGATCGTTTACCCCAACTACGAGTATGGTCAATCCGCCGCAGCCACCTTCAAAGAGTTATTGAAAGCCGCGCAACCGGATGTCGAGTTTGTCGCAGAACAAGCACCGCCGTTGGGCAAGGTTGACTCCGGCAGCGTGGTGCAAGCCTTGGCCGACGCCAAGCCGGACGCGATTTTTAACGTGTTGTTCGCTGCCGACCTCGCCAAGTTTGTGCGCGAAGGCAATACGCGCGGTCTGTTCAAAGGGCGTGAAGTGGTCAGCCTGTTGACGGGTGAGCCCGAGTACCTCGACCCGCTCAAAGAAGAAACACCGAACGGCTGGATCGTCACCGGCTACCCGTGGTACGGCATTCAAACGCCTGAGCACAAAGCCTTTTACAACGCCTACAACGCCAAGTTCAAGGACTATCCGCGCCTCGGCTCGGTGATCGGCTACAGCGCCATCAAGTCGCTGGCAGCCGGCCTGAAAAAAGCCAATTCCACCGACACGGAAAAACTCATCACCGCCTTCCGTGGCCTGTCAGTGGTCACGCCTTACGGCCCCATCACTTACCGCGCGCAAGACCACCAGTCGACCATGGGCGTGTACATCGGCCGCACGAAAAACGACAACGGCAAAGGTGTGATGGTCGACTACCGCTACCTCGACGGCGCCAAGTTCCAACCAAGCGACGCTGAGGTCAAGAAGCTGCGCGCAGCCGACTGATAAGTTTGAGCCAGCCATGAGTTTTTCTGGCTTTGTTGTCCAGCTGCTGAATGGCTTGGCCGGTGCTTCATCGTTGTTTTTGGTCGCTGCCGGACTGTCGCTGATTTTTGGCGTCACCCGCATCGTCAATTTCGCGCACGGCTCGTTCTTCATGGTCGGCATCTACGTGGCGTATTCGCTGGTCGGGGTGCTGGGTTCCAGCGTTGGCTTCTGGCCATCCTTGTTGTTGGCGGCACTGGCGGTGGCCTTGTTGGGCGCGCTGGTCGAAGTGCTGCTGCTGCGCCGGATTTACCGCGCGCCTGAACTCTTTCAATTGCTGGCGACCTTCGCGCTTGGGCTGGTGATCAAAGACGGCGTGCTGTGGTTGTGGGGTGCTGAAGAATTGCTCGGCCCACGCGCGCCAGGCCTCACCGGGTCGGTGTTGATTCTGGGGCGGCAGTTTCCGACTTACGATATTTTTCTGATTGTTGCGGGCCCGGTGGTGTTGGGTCTGCTGTGGCTGCTCTTGACCAAGACCCGTTTTGGCACCCTGGTGCGGGCCGCTACGCAAGACCGTGAGATGGTCAGCGCCTTGGGCGTGAACCAGGCTTGGTTGTTCACCGCCGTTTTTGCCTTGGGTGCTTTTTTAGCCGGTCTGGGTGGGGCGCTGCAACTGCCACGCGAGTCCGCGAATCTGGAGATGGACCTGAACATCATTGGCGCCGCGTTTGTGGTGGTGGTGGTCGGCGGCATGGGCTCGATCCCTGGGGCTTATGTGGCGGCGCTGCTGATTGCGCAGCTCAAGGCGATTTGTATTTGGCTGGGTTTGGTAGAGATCGCCGGCATCAGTATTTCTTTTTCAAAGCTCACGCTGGTGGTTGAGTTTTTGGTCATGGCGGTGGTCTTGGTGGTGCGGCCCTGGGGGCTCTTCGGCCGGCCGCAAGCGCCGAGCCGGCACGGAGGTGGCGCCGAGCAACCCCTGCGGCCGCCAGACCGCCTCTACACCTATGGCGTCGCCGGGCTGCTTGGCCTGCTGGTGCTGATGCCGACCCTGACGACACAGTCGCCTTATATGACGATTTTGATGATCGACTTGTTGGTCGCCGTGTTGTTTGCGGCCAGTCTGCACTTCATCATGGGGCCGGCTGGCATGCATTCGTTTGGCCATGCCGCTTACTTCGGGCTAGGCGCTTACGGCGCGGCTTTGCTGGTGCGTAGCCTTCATTTGCCTATGGAAGTGGCGCTGATCGTGGCGCCGGCCTTGGCCGCATTGGGCGCTTTTGTCTACGGCTGGTTCTGCGTCCGCTTGTCGGGGGTTTACTTGGCCATGCTGACGCTGGCTTTTGCGCAAATCACCTGGGCCATCTGCCACCAGTGGGACAGCGTCACCGGCGGCAGCAACGGCCTGACCGGCGTCTGGCCGTCAGAGTGGCTGGCCGACAAAAAAATGTATTACTACCTGACGCTGACGCTGGTCGCCGGCGCCGTGCTGCTGATGCACCGCATGCTGTATTCACCGTTTGGCTACAGCCTGCGCGCTGCCCGCGATTCGGTGCTGCGCTCGGACGCCATCGGCATGGACGTCAAGCGTCTGCAGTGGGTGGCGTTTGTGTTGGCGGGCACCTTTGCCGGTTTGGCCGGCGCCTTGTATGCGTTTTCAAAAGGCAGCATTTCGCCGGAAAGTCTGTCTGTGGGCAAATCGATTGACGGTTTGGTGATGGTCTTGCTGGGCGGGCTGCAGACACTGGTCGGGCCTATCGTTGGCGCGGTCACCTTCACGTGGTTGCACGACACCGTGGCACGCAACACCGACTACTGGCGTGCTGTGCTCGGCGGCATTATGTTGTTGTTGGTGCTGCTGTTTCCGCAGGGCATCGTCGGCTTTGCGCGACAACTGCTGCTGTGGCTGCGCGGTACGAAAGCTGGGTCGTCATGAGCCTGCTCAAAGTCTCCCATCTGGGCAAATCTTTCGGCGGTGTCAAAGCCGTCGACGGCATCAGTTTTGAGCTGGCTGCCGGTGAACTGCTGGCGATGATCGGGCCCAACGGCGCCGGCAAGTCGACCGCCTTCAACATGATCAATGGCCAGTTGCGAGCGGGTGCCGGCTCGATCCAACTCGACGGCCAAGAACTCGTCGGCTTGACGCCGCGGGAGATCTGGCGGCTCGGCGTCAGCCGGACCTTCCAAATTGCCGAAACCTTTTCGTCGCTGACCGTGGCCGAGAATGTGCAAATGGCCTTGCTGTCGTCAGACCGCAAGCTGTTTTTCATGTGGCGCCGTGCCGCAGACCACAAACGTGCGGAGGCCCTTGAACTACTCGACCAAGTCAGCATGAAGTCCCAGGCTGACAGGCCTTGCAGCGTGTTGGCCTATGGCGATGTGAAACGTGTCGAGCTGGCCATGGCGATGGCCAACAGTCCCAAGCTGCTCTTGATGGATGAGCCGACGGCGGGCATGGCACCCAAAGAACGCCATGACTTGATGGCGCTGACAAAGCAGTTGGTGATCGACCGCGGCATGGCGGTGCTGTTTACTGAGCACAGCATGGACGTGGTCTTTGCCTATGCCGACCGCATGATCGTGCTGGCGCGCGGACGGCTGATAGCCGAAGGCCAACCGCTGGAGGTGCGTGACCATCCGCACGTGCAAGAAGTCTATTTCGGCAGCGGCAAAACCTTTGAGAACAAAACGCTGAACAAGGAGGCAGTATGAGTGCTTCCAAAGACATGCTGCTACAGGCCAAGGGCTTGTGTGCCTGGTACGGCGCGGCCCAAGTTTTGTATGACGTTGACCTTGAAGTGCGACGTGGCGAAGTGGTTGCCCTGATGGGCCGCAACGGTGCTGGCAAATCAACAACGCTCAAAACGCTGATCGGGATGGTCGACAAAAGGCGTGGTGCCGTGACCTTTTTAGGGACTGATATTTCGACCCGTGAAACCCACCACACGGCCCGCATGGGTTTGGGTTTTGTCCCTGAAGACCGGCGCATTTTCACTGACCTGACGGTCCTGGAAAATCTCGAAGTGGGTCGTCAGTCGCCACGGCATTGGCCCGACGGCAGTGCCGCGCCGCTGTGGACACCCCAGCGTGTGTTCGAACTTTTCCCCAACTTGGGCGAGATGCCAGACCGTCTGGGCGGCCGCATGAGCGGTGGCGAGCAGCAAATGCTGACCGTGGCGCGTACCTTGATGGGTAACCCCTTTCTCTTGCTGCTCGACGAGCCTTCGGAAGGCGTTGCACCCGTCATCGTCGAACAAATGGCGCACATGATTCAGGCGCTCAAGGCAGAAGGTGTGAGCATCTTGCTGTCAGAGCAAAACATGCACTTTGCCGAGCTCGTGTCAGACCGCGCCTATGTGCTCGAAAAAGGCCAAATCTGCTTTGAGGGATCGATGGCTGAGCTTTCGGCCAACGAAGACGTCCAGCGGAATCATATTGGGGTTTAACGGCATCCGCCTCATTTCAACAATGGATCGCCGCGCTGCGCTCGCGATGACGGAATTTTGTCTTGGCGAGCGTAACGCGCGACAGACTACCCGGTTCGTCTTGGCGAGCGTAGCGCGGCCATCCATCCCTGGCTCACCTCGACGATCGATCGCCACGCTGCGCTCGCGATGACGGAAAAGGGTGGATCGCAAAGGCTCCGGCCCGGAACTTAAATTCCCAGCAACACCTGCGGCTTGAACTTCGCCCGGTGCAGGCTAAAAAACGCCTTCACATTGCGCACATTGGCGTCGCTGGTGAAGAGCCGTTGGGACAGCGCTAAGTAAGCCTGCATGTCGACCACGTGAACCACCAACATGAAGTCCGGGCCGGGTGAAACGCGGTAGCACTGCTGTACCGCTGGGTCTTGAATTACCCGCGCTTCAAACGCTTCGGCTTCTTCGTTGCCTTGCCGGTCCAGCGTGACCTCGTTGATGGCGGTCAGTCCGCGACCTAACGTGGCGGCCAGTTTGTCGGTGTTGAGCAAGGCAATTTGGTGCTCGATCAACCCGGCGTCGCGCAGGCGTTTGATGCGCCGCAAGCAGGTTGGTGGTGAGACATGGGCGCGCTCGGCCAGCGCCTGGTTGCTCAGCGAAGCATCTTGCTGGAGTTCGTCGAGCAGGCGAATGTCGATGGCGTCAATCGTGATTTGTTCCATAAAAAATGCTTTTTAGAAATTTATAGAAAATATTATTGGTGATTGAAATTTTATTTCATATTAATTGATATTTTGATCTGATAAAAAAGTTACCGACTCGTACCATCGGCGAATCTAATTGATTTCAGGAGTTGGCTTATGTGCGGTATCGTCGCCGCGGTTTCGAACCGCAACATCGTTCCCATCCTCGTGCAGGGTTTGCAACGCCTTGAATACCGCGGCTACGACTCCTGCGGTGTGGCGGTGTATGTGGACGGGCTGAAGCGGGCGCGCAGCACGTCGCGCGTGGCCGAACTGCAAGCGCAGGTCAGCGCCGAACACCTTGAAGGCGGCACCGGCATTGCGCACACGCGCTGGGCCACACACGGCGCGCCGGCGGTACACAACGCGCACCCGCATTTCAGCCACGGCAGCGGCGCAGACGCAGCACAGCGCCCCGGCAAAGTGGCCTTGGTACACAACGGCATCATTGAAAACCACGACGAATTGCGCGCCGCTTTGCAGGCCAAAGGCTATGTCTTTGAAAGCCAGACCGACACCGAAGTCATCGTGCACTTGGTCGACAGCCTGTACGACGGCGACCTGTTTGAGGCGCTGAAAGCCGCCGTCACGCAACTGCACGGCGCCTACGCGATTGCCGCTTTTTGCAAAGACGAACCACACCGGGTGGTCGGCGCACGCGCCGGCTCGCCCTTGATTTTGGGTGTAGGCCAAGACGGCGCTGAGCACTTTTTGGCCAGCGACGCGATGGCGCTGGCCGGCGTGACCAACCAGATCGTTTACCTCGAAGAAGGTGATTTGATCGACATTCAGCTGGGTAAATACTGGGTCTTTGACCGCCAACACAAGGCCGTCAAGCGCGAGGTCAAAACCGTCCAAGCGCACAGCGGCGCGGCCGAACTCGGGCCGTATCGCCACTACATGCAAAAAGAAATTTTTGAGCAGCCGCGCGCCATTGCCGACACGCTGGAAGGCGTCAACGCCATCGTGCCCGAGTTGTTTGGCGACGCGGCTTACCGCACCTTCAAGGACATCGATTCGGTGTTGATCTTGGCCTGCGGCACCAGCTACTACAGCGGCTGCACCGCCAAGTACTGGCTGGAAAGCATTGCCGGCATTCCGACACAGGTCGAAGTCGCCAGCGAATACCGCTACCGCACCAGCGTGCCGAACCCGCGCACCTTGGTCGTCACCATCACGCAAAGCGGTGAAACCGCCGACACCTTAGCCGCGCTGCGCCACGCGCAAAGCCTGGGCATGACGCAAACCCTGACCATCTGTAACGTCGCCACCTCGGCGATGGTGCGCGAATGCAAGCTGGCCTACATCACCCGCGCTGGCGTCGAGATTGGTGTGGCCTCGACAAAGGCCTTCACGGCGCAACTGGCGGGCCTGTTTTTACTCACTTTAGCGTTGGCGCAAAGCAAAGGCCGTTTGACGGAAGAAGACGAAGCCGCGCACTTGAAAGCCATGCGCCACTTGCCGGCGGCGCTGCAAGCCGTGCTGGCGCTGGAGCCGCAAATCATCAGCTGGTCGGAAGACTTTGCAAAGATGGAAAACGCGCTGTTTTTAGGCCGTGGCCTGCACTACCCGATCGCCATGGAAGGCGCGCTCAAGCTGAAGGAAATCAGCTACATCCATGCCGAGGCCTACCCGGCAGGGGAGCTCAAACACGGCCCGCTGGCGCTGGTGACCAGCGCCATGCCGGTGGTCACGGTGGCACCCAACGACAGCCTGCTTGAAAAGCTCAAAAGCAATTTGCAAGAAGTGCGCGCCCGCGGCGGCGTGCTCTACGTGCTGGCCGACGCCGACACGCGCATTGAAAGCGGAGAAGGCATTCATGTCATTCGCATGCCTGAGCATTACGGCGCCTTGAGCCCGATGCTGCACGTGGTGCCGTTGCAATTGCTGGCCTACCACACCGCCTGCGCACGGGGGACGGATGTGGACAAACCAAGGAATCTGGCGAAGAGCGTGACGGTGGAGTAATTGAGTGCGTGGCTGTCACTTCGCGCTAAGCAACAAGTCAAGACCCAACGGAAAACACCCGGCTGCCGATCCCATTCGGTCATGCCGGGTGTTGCCCTTAGGGCAAGGCGTGCTTAGCTGGTGTGGTTGTAGCGGGCTGGGTTGATCTCATTGAGCCGTTTGCCGCTGCCACTTGGGTCGTTGGCCACAATATTGCCTGTACGCACCGCTTCGGCCAATTCAGCTTTCACTTGAGTCCGTGTTTTGCCTTGGTAAGCCGGTTGAGCGGGATAGCGGCCCGGGTTGATCTGATTGAGCATCTTGCCGCTGCCGCTCAAGTCGCTGGCCAAGATGTTGCCTGTGCGGACGGCTTCGGTCAATTCAGCGTTCACTTGCGCCCGTGTTTTGCCTTGGTAAGCCGGTTGAGCGGGATAGCTGCTCGGGTTGATCTCGTTGAGCTTCTTGCCACTGCTGCTGGGGTCATTGGCCAAGATATTGCCTGTGCGGACGGCTTCGGCCAATTCAGCTTTGACTTGGTCGCGGGTCAAACTGGTTGAAGTCTCTGCCGCGAGGACTTGACCCCCTGCGAGAGCGGCTGTCAGAGCGATGGCGGAAAAGTACGTGCGTTTCATCATGGTGAGTTCTTTCAAAGTTAACAAATAGCCTGCCAGTCAATGGAACTGGCTTGAGGACCTTTCGGAGAGGCTTCGGTTGGGAAGCGCTGCATCGATGTAGTAACTTTATAGTTTCTATTGAAGATGATAAATAACCATATTTACATCCAGACGTTTCTATAAATGGAACAATCAAGGCCTTGAATTACTGAACTGGTGCCCCGATGGATCGACTGTTGTCAATGCGCGTGTTTGAGCGTGTGGTGGATGAAGGTGGGTTTGCCGCTGCCGCCCGGGCGCTGGACATGTCATCGCCCGTGGTCACCCGATTGGTGGCTGACCTGGAAGAGCACCTGGGCACTCGCCTGCTGCAGCGCACCACCCGGCGACTGGCGTTGACTGACGCCGGGCAAACTTACCTGCTACGGGTCCGCAACATCCTTCAAGACATTGATGAAGCAGATGCTGTGGCCAGTTCCCACACGACGGAACTGGCAGGCTTGCTGCGCTTACATGCACCGCCCGTGCTCGCCAGCTATGTGATTGCCCCGTTGCTCGCCGAATTCCGTCGGCGCCATCCCAAGATCCTGATTGACATCGAAGTGGAGACGTCTAAAGAGCCGCCCATCGAGGACTACGACATCACGCTGCTGGGAACGGACGACAGTTTTGACGCGGATGTGGTGGCGCGAAAGGTGATTGAATCCGACACCATTCTGGTGGCGTCACCAGACTATTTGAAGCGTCAGGGTCTCCCTCAAGCACCTGAGGATTTGGCTCATCACGCGTGTTTGCGGCTCAAATGGGCGGGTGTGCAGCCTCGACTTTGGCGCATGTGGTGTCCGGAAAAACCTGACCACGTGGTCGAGGTGGAGGTCCAACCCGTGCTGTTGGCGAACCACACGGATACCTTGCTGCTCGCTGCGCTGGATGGCGCCGGGATCACCTCCGTATCCGTGAATCTGGTGGCCGCTCATTTGACACGCGGTGAACTGGTGCGCGTGCTGCCACCTTGGATCACGGGGCGCATGGCCTTGTACGCCGCCTTGCCGAGTCGCAAGTTCATACCTGAGCGGACACGCGTTTTTCTCGACTACCTGGTGGCAGAGACGCAGCTGCAAATCACCATTGCGATGCGGGCCTGCACCGCCTGCGGCTAGCCGATTCGGCCCGAAAGCCGGCAAAATCAGGTTAGATTCGAAGATCTGAAAAAACGCATTGAAAAGAACCCCATGAACCAAGCCACTGAACGTCCAGCTTTGCCCGACCACCTGTCGATTGACCCACGCAGCCCGCACCACCATGCCGCGGTGTTTGAGCACGACATTGGTATTCGCTTCAATGACAAGGAGCGTCAGGATGTTGCGGAATATTGCATCAGCGAAGGCTGGGTGAAAGTTCCCGCCGGCAAAGCGCTGGACCGCAAGGGCCAGCCGCTGTTGCTCAAACTGAAGGGCAAAGTCGAGGCTTTTTACCCTTAACTGCCCAGACCGGCAAAGACGTTTTGCACGTCGTCATTGCCATCAATGGCGGCTAGGAAGGCCTCCACTTCTTCCAACTGCTCGGCGCTCAGGCTGGCGGGGTCGATCGGGTTTTTGGCTTTGTAGCCGAGCTTGGCGGACAGCACGCCAAAGCCTTGCGCTGGCAGCGCACGGCTGACCAAGTCGAGGTCAGTGGCGTCTGTCAAAAAGGTCGTGCTGCCGTCTTCTTCAGCCGGCTCAAAATCTTGCGCGCCGGCTTCGATGGCGGCCAGTTCGGGGTCGCTGCCGGCCACCAGCGTCTCGGCTTCGATGATGCCGATATGGTCAAAGTCCCAAGACACGGAGCCCGAGGTGCCGAGCTGCCCTTTGCGGAACAGCACGCGCATTTCGGGGGCCGTGCGGTTGACGTTGTCGGTCAGGCACTCGACCATCACCGGCACGCGGTGCGGCGCAAAACCTTCATAAATCACATGCTCAAAATTAACCGACTCACCGGTCAGGCCGGCGCCTTTTTTGATGGCGCGGTCCAAGGTCTCTTTGGGCATGGATACTTTGCGGGCTTGCTCGACCACCAGTCGCAGCCGCGAGTTCGATGCTGGGTCAGCCCCGTTGCGGGCGGCGATCATGATGTCTTTGGCCAACCGGCCGAACAGTTTGCCCCTGGCATTTGCCGCCAGTTCCTTGCCTTTTGCTTTCCACTGCGCGCCCATGATTTAAATTCCTGTGTTGTCGCGCTTGAATGCGCTTGGCTTATTTGGGTGCCTACTTTACACCCTGAAATTTAAGGTCCAATAGGCCAATGACACATGAGGATAAAACCGACCAGCGCCTGACCGAACTGGAGATCAAAGCCAGCTTTTCAGAAGACTTGCTAGACCAGCTGAATCTGGTGATCGTCCGGCAACAGGCGCAAATTGATTTGCTGATCCGCGAGGTCCAGACATTGCGGGAACAACAGCCAGACGGCGTCGCCGGCAGTGCAGCGCGTTTGATGGACGACTTGCCACCGCATTATTGAAGGCTGGCCGTGTCGTACCATCTTGCCACCCCGTTAATCGACTGAGCTGCCGTTGTGACAAAAAAAATCGTATCCGCCGGCATGCGGCTTAACCCCGAGGTTCGCCGTCAGCAAATTCTCGACGCCGCCATCGGCTACTTTGCAGAAGCTGGCTTCGGCGTGCAGACGCGCGAGCTGTCGCGCCGCCTCGGTATTTCACAGCCGTTGTTGTACCGCTATTTCCCTTCCAAGCAAGACCTGATCAATGCGGTTTTTGAAGCCGTCTTCCTGAGCAAGTGGGACGAAGCGTGGATCGCCGGCCTGCAAGACCGCAGCGTTCCCTTGCGTGACCGCTTGCTGCGCTTTTACCTGCAGTACGCTGGCGCGACTTATCAGCCGGAGTGGATTCGCATTTACATGTATGCCGGGCTGTCCGACATGGACTTGAACAAGAATTACCTGGCGCTGGTGCGAAAAAAACTGCTGATGGTGATGTGCCGCGAGTTCCGGCACACCTTTGTGAAGGCGCCCGATGAACTGCCGGCGATCTCAGCGCGCGAGATTGAGCTGTTGTGGACGCTGCACGGTGGCATGTTTTACTGGGCGGTGCGGCACAATATTTTCAACATGAAGTCGGCCACGCCGTTTGAGACGCGCACCACGGACGCCATTGATATTTTCTTGGCCGGCGCGAAGACGCTCTACCCTCAAATCGTGGCGAAGACCCCGCGCACAAAGAGCAAGGGTGCGACCGGTTCAGACTCGTAGCGCAGTACCCGCGCCAGAATGATCTGGTGATCGCCTGCCGGCACGACTGATTCGGTCACGCAGTAAAAGCGCGCAGAGCAACCCTCAATCAGCGGTGCACCGAAGTCACCCGGCGCTTGATGCGCGACCCCTGAAAATTTATCGACTTGGGGCGTCGCGCAGAGCTTCTTTCTCATGCGCCGAGGAAGCCGCCATCAGGATTCCCCGGCGAATTTCTCGAGAACCGCGTACACCGCCGCTGTGTCATCCATCGCGTGACCTTGGGCCATGGCTGCGAGGTAGACCGGAATACAGGCGGTAAAGAGAGGCGCAGGCACCGACAGCGCGCGCAGTGCTTCGTAAATGATGGCCATGTCTTTTTGCCAGACGTTGATCTTCATGGTGGCGTCGGCCCATGTGCGGGTCACCATCATCGGGCCGCGCACTTGGAACATGCGTGAACCACCCGCACCGTCGGCCACCACATCCACCATCATTTGGGGATCCAAGCCCATGCTTTTGCCAAACAGCAGGGCTTCGGCGGTAGAGACATTGTGAATAGCCACCAGCAGGTTGGCGACGAGTTTCATCTTCATGCCGTTGCCGAATGCACCCACCGTGAATTGCGAGCGCGAGAAGCCTTTGAAAACCTCTGTCATGTGCCGGATCGGGCCGGCTTCACCGCTGGCGTAAACCGTCAGGTCGCGTGTCTTAGCCTGCGCGCCCGTGCCGGACAGCGGCGTGTCAATCATCTTGATGCCGGCCTTGGCCAACACTTTGCGTGCAGCCAGTTTGTCTTCGATCGGCAACGTGCTGGTTTCAGCCATGACCAGCGAGCCCTTGGCCAAGCCTTGTTTGACGGCTTGGCTGGCGAGCTCATCGCAAACAGCCATCAAAGCCGCCACCGAGGGCAGCGAGGAAATGATGTGCTCGGTTTTGCCGACCAACATGCCGGGTGACGCTCCCACCTTGGACAGTTTGGAGCTCAGTTTTTTGCGGGCTGCCGGGTTGACGTCGATCCCCGTGACCGCAAAGCCGGCGTCTTGCAGGTTGGTGGCCATGGCCGAGCCCATGATGCCCAGACCGATCACACCGACAGAGATTCCAGTGACTTGTTTTTTCATGCTATTTCCTGTTTTGATCTGCTTCGCCATGGTGCAAGGGTGAACCCTGAGACACTCTTATTGATCCATTGATAAACTAACTATACAAGAAATTGTTGCATCTCAAACACTTTATGAAGGACGGCCCAGCCCATGAAACTCGGAACATTCATGATGCCTTTGCATCCTCCGTCACGCATCCCGATTGAAACCCTGCGCGAAGACCGGGAGGCCATCATCCTGGCCGACAGGCTCGGTTACACAGAAGCTTATGTCGGCGAACACGTCACTGATTTGGCAGAGAACGTCACCTCTTGCTTGATGTTTTTGAGCAGCTTGGCGTTTGAAACCAAGCAGATCAAATTAGGGTCGGGCACCATCAATATGCCGAACGGTCATCCCGCTGCCATTGCCGCCAACGTGGCCATGCTTGACCATATGCTTCAAGGCCGTTTCATCATGGGTATCAGTCCCGGTGGACTCGCGTCTGACGCTGAAGTCTTCGGTAATTTCGGCAAAGACAGGCTGGAGATTTTTGTGGAGTGCATCGACATGGTGCAGGCCATCTGGAGCGGCACGGCACCCTACGATTTGCACGGCAAATTCTTCAATGTCAGTACAGCCAAAACCATGATTCCTGAGATCGGTCAGGGCATCATCCTCAAGCCCTATCAGTTGCCGTTTCCGCCCATCGTGGTGACGGCGGTAGCGCCTTTTTCTAAAGGCATCACGGCTGCAGCCGCTCGTGGCTGGGACCCGATTTCAGCCAACTTTTTGTTGCCTGAATGGGTCAAGAGCCACTGGCCGAGCTATGTCGAGGGTTGCAAGCAAGCCGGGCGCACGGCAGACGCGGCCAATTGGCGTGTGGCCAAAAGCATCTTTGTCACCGACAAAGACGATACGGTGGCCCGCCGCTATGGTCATTCGGCTGAAGGCCCGTACCATTTCTACTTCAAGCAACTGATCCGCAAGTTGGTGGGCTTTGGTGGCCGCTCCAATCTGTTCAAGCTCGACCAGAGCGAGCCAGACGACGCCATCAACGCTGACACCATGACCTCCAAGTTGGTCCTGGCCGGATCGGTCAACAGTGTGGTCGACCAGTTGCTCGCCTTCCGCGAAAAAACCGGCGACTTCGGGACCCTGCTGTACGCCTGCCACGACTGGATTGACCCGGCACTCGGCCGCCGCTCGATGGAGTTGATGGCTGAGAAAGTCATGCCGCAAGTTAATGCAGCCATTGCCAAGTCAGCCTGAAGGACGAACCATGCAAGCCATGAACATAGGCATCGCCGGCACTGGCAAGATGGGCAGCGCCATGGCGATGCGTCTGTTGTCGCAAGGCCATCAGGTCGTGGTTTGGAACCGCACGGCCGCGCGTGCACAGCCCTTGCTCGCGGCAGGAGCCACATGGGCCAACACACCACGTGCATTGGTCGCGCAAACCGACGCGGTGATCAGCATGGTCTCTGATGAGCAAGCCTTGCAAGAGGTTTACTTTTCGGCTGAAGGTTTGCTGTCTGGTGCCGTGCAAGGCAAGTTGCTGATAGACATGAGCACGATGAGTTCTGCCCGACAGGCAGAGATGGGCCTGCGCGTCACCGCCGCGGGGGCTGCTTATGTTGAGTGCCCCGTGGGCGGCAGCATCGGCCCGGCCAAAGAGGGCAAATTGCTCGGCTTTGCTGGCGGTACAGACGCTGACATCAACCGGGCCCTGCCGATTCTCAATGTGCTGTGTCGGCGTGTCGAACACGTCGGCCCGCATGGTGCAGGCGCCATGATGAAGCTGGCCATCAATTTGCCGCTGATGGTTTATTGGCAAACCCTGGGCGAAGCCCTCTCGCTGATCGAGCCGCTTGGGCTGGACCCGAGCCGCGTGATCGATATTTTTTCAGAATCGTCGGGGGGGCCGAACATGCTGAAAGTGCGCGGGGCCATGATCGCGCAGGCTTTGGCCGGTGACAAAAACGACACCGTGACGGTCAACCTCGGAACCATGCGCAAGGATGTGCGTTCGATGTTGTCTCAAGGCACGGCACAACATCGAAAAATGCCCTTGACCGCGGCCACACTGGAGAATTTTGACGCCGCCGCAGCCAGCGGTCTGGATGCTGCTGACTGCACGCAATTGTTGGTGTGGTGGTTGGGTCAAGGCGGCAAGTTACCCGGTTGAGTCGCATCAGGGTAACAACCGAGGTTATTTATCGAACGACCTATTAGACTGATTTGGTGTTGCCCCAGGACGTTCAAAAAAACTAGCTGAACCGTCGTTGCGAGCGAAGCGCGGCAACTCATCTTGATGGTGTGCGTTGATGGACTGCCGCGCTGCGCTCGCAATGACAGAATTATTTTTCTCACAGCGACGGTAAGGACTTTCACAGTGAGGGGAAGGACGCTGGCGGTTACGAAGCAGCATCACCGAGGGCAGAAGTTGTGGATTGAAACGAACTGAAAATACAAGGAGACAAGATGAAAAACGGCAACCCATATTCATTGACCTTGCGCTATTTGATAGCGTCAGCGCTGTGCCTCTCAGTGTGGACGGGCGCGCAAGCCCAACCCTTTCCCTCCAAACCCGTTAAGTTGGTGGTGACCTATCCACCCGGTGGCAGCTCTGACCTGATGGCGCGGATCATGGGGCAAAAGCTCAGCGAAGCCTGGGGGCAACCCGTGATCATTGAAAGCAAACCCGGTGCTGCGGGTTCCATCGGTATGGAGTACGCGGCCCGACAGGCCCCCGACGGCTACACCTTTGTGGTTGGCAACCTCGGCCCCGCGTCGGTCAATCCGCTGATTTCTAAAGTCCCTTACAGCATGGACAAAGACTTCATTGCCGTCTCGCTCACAGCGGTCGGCCCTAATGTTTTGGTGGTCCCTGCAGCTTCACCCTTCAAGTCCCTTGGTGACTTGTTGGCAGCAGCCCGTGCCAAGCCTGAAGCCATCAACTTCGGGACCAGTGGACCTGGCAGCATGGCGCACTTGGCTGGCGAAATGATCATGCGTCAAGCCAAGGTCAAGATGACGCAGATTCCTTACAAGGGCGGCGGTCTGGCCGTGACGGATCTGATCGCCGGACAAATCAACATGATGGTGTCTGACGCACTGCCAGTTGCGCAGCACATCAAGACCGGCCGCTTGCGCGCACTGGCAGTGACCAGCGCCACCCGTATGAGCATGCTGCCCGATGTGCCGACCTTTGCGGAAGCCGGACTCGATGGCTTGGTGGCGAACAACTGGTGGGGCGTTTTCCTGCCTGCGAAAACGCCCAAGGCTGTGGTTGACAGCTACCTCGTGGGCATCAAAAAGGTCATGGCCGACCCCGATCTGAAAGAGCGCTTTGCCGGTTTAGGCGTTGACGCCATGGCCAGCTCGCAAGAAGAGTTCGTCGCTTTTCTGGCTGCTGAGCATGCCCGGTATTCGAAGCTCGTGACGGACAACAACATCAAAGCTGAATAAGCCAACCAACGGATCGATACGATGCTCTACACCTGTCAACCCGGCTGCGCGAATCCATTGCACAAGCACTCCGCTGCAGCAACCAAAACCTCCGCCGCCAAGAAACTCTCGGTGCCGCTCAAGAAGCCTGCAGGCAAAGCCAAGCAAGCGCTGCGCATCGACATGCATTGCCATTACTTCAACCCGGAAGTGGGCAAGAAAGCCGCCGTGCTCAATCCTGCTGAGCAAGAGATGCCCTTCATCTTCGCCAACCAGTTGACGCGCGACGTCAACACCAAGCAGATGAAAGATCGAGCGCCCAAGCTGTCAGACATCGCGGTCCGGCTGGCCGACATGGACCGCATGGGCATCGATATTCAGGCGGTATCACCCGCGCCTTTTCAGTACTACTACTTTGCCGAACCGGCTTTTGGCGCAGAGCTGGCGCGTGATGTCAACGACGGCATCGCGCATTTGACCCAGCAGTGGCCGGACCGCTTCGTTGGCATTGGCACCGTGCCACTGCAAAACGCCGACATGGCGGTGATTGAGCTAGAGCGTGCCGTCAACAAGCTGGGCCTGCGTGGCATCGAGATCAACACCCATGTGAACGGCAAGGACCTGACGGATCCGTCGCTTGGCCTTGAGAAGTTTTTCCGCAAGGTGGACGAATTGGGCGTGGCGCTCTTCATGCACCCGAATGGGTTCACGTCGGCGGAGCGGCTGAAAGACCATTATTTGAACAACGTCATCGGCAATCCGCTCGACACCACGATCGCTGTCAGTCATCTGATTTTTGATGGCGTGATGGAGCGCAATCCGGGCTTAAAAATACTCTTGGCACACGCCGGCGGCTACCTGGCGCACTACTGGGCGCGCATGGACCACGCACATCGGGCACGGCCTGATTGCCGCACCGTCATCAGCAAGCCGCCATCAAGTTACCTTGAGAAGTTTTACTTCGACACCATCACGTTTGACCCTGTCATGTTGGCTAATTTGATCGATCGCTACGGTGCAGACCACGTGCTGCTCGGCACCGACTACCCCTACGACATGGGCGAAGAAGACCCGATGGGACTGATCGAATCTGTCAAACGTCTGAAGCGCTCGGACAAAGACATGATCATGGGTGGTAACGCTGCGCGCCTGTTGAATATTTCGGCTACACGGTAAAGACCATGGACAAAAACCTGCGTACATGCTTGAAGATCTTGGCCGTTGGCCTGGGTCTCGTCGCCATCAGCCAGTTGGCAGCTTGGGCGCAGGGCTATCCCAACAAACCCGTCAAAGTCATCGTGACGTTTCCGCCCGGGGGAACGCCTGATATTTATGGGCGCATCTTGTCGCAAGAACTGTCCAATCTTTGGAAGCAGTCGGTGGTGGTTGACAACAAAACGGGTGCCAGCGGCATGATCGGCACAGACTTTGTGGCCAAGTCTGCGCCTGATGGTTACACCTTGCTGTTTGCGGCAGACGCATCGATCACGATTGCCCCTAATTTGTTCAGCAACATTCCGTACAACGTGACCAAAGACCTCACGCCCATCATCAATGTGGCGAGTGGTCCTTTTGTGCTGTTGGCCAATCCTAATTTCCCCGCCAATGACCTGACAACGCTCATCGCCATGGCCAGGCAGCGACCGGGTGAAATCACCTACGCCTCATCGGGTGCCGGCGGCCAGCAACACTTGTCGATGGAAACGGTCAAACACATGGCCGACGTCAAGATCACCCATGTGCCCTACAAAGGATTTGGCCAAGGCGTCAACGATGTGATGGCAGGGCACGTGCCTTTGATTTTTGGCGGTATCACCGCTGCGATTCAGTTGTCAAAAAGCGGCAAACTCAAAGCGCTGGCGGTGACCAGCGCCAAGAGATCCAAGGCCATGCCGCAAGTGCCCGCCATTGCTGAGACTCTGCCCGGGTTTCGCATCGAAGCTTGGTACGGCTTCATAGGGCCTGCGGGCATGCCCAAAGAGTTGGTGAAAAAGATCCATGACGATGTGGCGTCCATCGTTAAACGGCCAGATTTTCAAGCTCGCATCAGTGGCGATGCGATGGAACCTGTCGCGAATTCGTCGGAAGATTTCGCGATGCGAATCAATGAAGACTTGAGCGAATGGGCCAAACTGATCAAGTCTGCCCAGATCAAATTGGATTGATTTCTCGAAGAATCCTCAGCCTGCTGCTTTTCAACCCGCTTGAACCTGCTCGATGCTGGCGTTGCGGGTTGACTTGACCACCGCCTCCAGCGCGCAGATGTTGGCCAACATTTGTGCCTGCGGCACCGGGTAGGGCTTGCGGCCTTGCGCTGCATCGGCAAAGGCCTCCAGGTTGGCCAGCACGGCCGGGTAGGGCTCATAGGCGATGCTCTGCTCCGCTTCACCGCGCTTGCAATAGGTCAGCACCCAACCAGTGGAGGCTTCGGGGTGACTTTTGTCGCGGACCTCGACCCAGCCTTGGCTGCAATACACCGCAAATCGACCCACAAAAGGCGTGGCCAAAATGGCGCTGATCAAGGCATGGCCGCCGCTTTTGTAGGTGGCCAAAATAGCCAGCGTGTCGCCGTTGACAAGCGAGCTGCCCAATTGCTTGACGCTGGCGTAGACCGTTTCAGCCGGGCCGAACACGCCAATCGACAAGTCGAGCAAGTGAATGCCGGTGGCGGTCATTGGGCCGGCCGGTGCCTCGGCCGCTGACAGCCGCCAGTTCTCGGGCGGCAGGTTTAAAAATTTGTCCTGGCTGAAGTTGGCTTCCATTTGCAATGGCCGACCCAACTCACCCGAATGAATCATCTCCATCGCCCGGATGATGGGCGGCTCGAAGCGCCGCTCATGCCCGACGGCCAGCGTCAGACCACGCTCATTGATAGCGGCCATGGCGGCCACTACGTCAGCGCGTTGCAGCGCCAGCGGTTTTTCGCAAAAAATATGCTTGCCGGCTTGAGCCGCCAGCATCATTTGCGCGCCGTGCTGGGTGTGCGGTGTGCACAAGATCACGCCTTCGACACGCGGGTCGGCCAGCGCAGCATCAAGGTCGTTCAGAAAATCAACGCCGATCTCTTGCGTGAAGGCGCGCCCGGTTGTCTGGTTCAGATCGCTGCCGGCGATCAGTTCCAGAACGTGGGAGGTTTTGATCAGCCGCGAAATGGTTTGTCCCCACCAACCCAAGCCAATGACGGCGACTCGAAATTTGTTGTTCATACGCGCCTCATTTCTTGTACCAGTTGCAGCAAAGCGGCGCGCTCAGTCTCGGGGCTGAAGAGCGGCACACGCCGCGCACATTGAGCAATAAGTTGTGCGAGGAATTCGTCACCAGTCGACATGCCCGCCGTCGTGCCGGATGTCACGCTGACACTGCGGCAGCGCCGCAGCAGCTGCGCCAATCCTGCCGCATCGCCTGGCTCAAAATAGCCCGCGTAGTCGTCGCCGAGCAGACCGACATTGCCTGGAATGTGCGAAGCCAGAACGGGCGTGCCACTCAGGATGGCTTCCATGACGACGTGGGCTGCACCCTCCATGAGGCTGGCATGCACCAGCACATGTGCGCGATGAATGTGCCGTCGCGTCGCGTTGTAGGTCTGCGCACCCAGCCAACGGTAATTCGGGCAGTCTGCGGCAGTGGCTTGCGCAGCTTGGCCCAGCACAGGGTCCAGCGCTTCGCCGATATGGTCGATGAACAGACTTGGTTCGTCCAGCAGCAGACGCGCGGCTGCGAAAAGCGTCTGTGGCGATTTTTCGTTCCGCAAATGGCCCACCATCACAGCGCGCAATTGCGTTTGCGTTGATGGCTTGGACAGCGCTGGCAACGCCGTGCTGGACTGGAAGATCACGCGTGTTTTGGAGCGCAGATCAGCCGGCAATGCCGCTGGACCATTGGCTTGCAACACCACCAGTTGCGACGCCAATGCCAGCGATTTCTGAGCTGCTGGATCGGATTGAATGTCGCGGTAAAGGTCTGTGCCGGTGAGCACAACGACCAAACCTGGCACACCCAAACCCGGCGTGTGCAAAGGCTGTCGTTCGGCCCAAGCCGCCACGGACGCCGCCGAGCGACTCGCGTGCAGCGCCAGCATCAACTGGTCTTGGGCCGCGCCTTTTTTCTGAGCCTCGACGTCAGGCCATTGCTTGACGATACGAACCTTGTGTGGTGCCAGCAGCGTGCGCCAGCGCTGGGCGGTTTGCCAGTTGCCATTGTTGGCGTCCGCCAGCGCCGGGCTGACGATGACAATGCGCACGGCTTGTATGTCTGATTTTGCTTGGCTCATTGTTTTATCCCGCTGCCCAAAAGACGGCAAACCAGCCGCGTTCATCAGTCCAGGCCTGCGTACTGACAAAGCCTGCCGATTGCAGCAACTGCTCAAAATCTGTCGCGCGCCATTTGTACGAGCTTTCGGTGTGAATGCGTTCACCTTGGCCAAACCGTCGCTCGCCGCCAGGCCAACGCACTTGCACGTCACGCATGGCTTGCAAATGCATTTCAATGCGCGACTCTGCTGCGTTGAAAAAGGCCGCATGCTGCCAGTCAGCCAGCAGAAAATCACTACCGACCAATTGGTTCAGGTGCGGCAACAGGTTCCGGTTAAAAGCCGAGGTGACACCCAGCGCATCGTCGTACGCGGGTTCAAGCAGTTCGCGTGGTTTCAGCAGATCGACACCGAGCAACAGTCCGCCCCCGATGCATGCGCTGCGTGCCTGCCGAAGAAATTCCAACGCTTGCACCGGTGTGAAGTTGCCAATGCTGGAGCCCGGATAAAACAGCACATTCGGTCCGTTGCCGGCTTGCGGTGGCAGTTGCAGCGAGCTTGAAAAATCCATACCAACACCGAGCATCGGCAAGCTTGGATGTTGGGCTTGCAAACTGCCCAGCGCTTGCCTTAAAAATTCAACTGAAATGTCTACCGCCACGTAACGAGCGGGAGCAAAAGCAGCAAACAAACTAGCCGCTTTGGCGCAATTACCGGCGCCCAAATCGACCAGCGTGGCGTTGTCTGGGATCAGCGCGGCCATGGCGGTTGCGTGCGCTTTGAAAATGCTGGCCTCGGTGCGCGTTGGGTAATACTCAGGCAGCTCGGTGATGGCTTCAAACAGCCGTGAACCGAGTGCGTCGTAGAGGTATTTTGGGGACGTGAAGGCTTGTGGCGCCAGCAGGCCAGCCATCAGTTCAGCCCGCACGGCGGCGCGGTCTTCATGGTGCAACTGAACGAAATCCGGTTGCGGCAGGGTGCCTGTGACGGCGGGGGACAAAGTGGCAGCAGCTGCAGATAAATCAAACATCGCAGGACTGTAGCAGGCGGCTATTGAATCGACATGTCAAGGGCTACTTCAGCGCCAAGGTGTCGATATGCTTAAAAGGCGCTGAGTCTGCTGGCGCTGCAGTAGGCCAGGAACTTATCCAGTTCTTGGGTTTTGTCGAACACCGCGTCGGCGCCCAGTGCGAGTGCGCGTCGGCGAATATCCGAGGTGGCGTAATTGGTGAGCACCACCACCTTTTGGGTCGGTTTGCGGCTGGCGCAGCTAGACAAGACACCCAAGCCGCTGCCTTGCAACAAAAACAGATCGACCACCGCCATTTGCCATTCATCCGGGTGTCCAAGCAGCCATTCAGTGGCTTCCGTTTCAGTGCTCGCCACGCCAGCCACTTTGACGTTGGCGATCTCTTTCAGCATGCTGGCCAAGCTGTCGCGCACGACATCGTTGTCTTCAACCAAGTAAATCATGGTGCTCCATTGAGAACTAAATAGAAGGTATCGAAGTTCAACTCAACTGTTATATTTCCACCCATCAATCTACACCAGTAGGAGAATTTAATAAGTAAATGAGGGGGCGTCCTACAGGCCTTTAGGCCAAGCTAGGCAATAGTGTCAAGTCAGACAAATCAGCCTTCACGGTCCATATTTTTTCATGCAAAACGCATTTGACACATCCAGCCAAGCGGGTTCGATGGCAGCCAACATGGGGCTGGCAGAAGCAGCCCGCTACGCCTTGTTGCGGCGTCTTGCACCGGCCATCCGTCACCATCTGGTCGGCGAGTTTCAACCCATCGGCATGATTGCGACGATGCTCGACAGACGTCTGCAGTCCGACGCGCCGAACCTGGCCCATCTTCGCGACAACAGCGCTGCGCTGGGCAAGCTTGCCCGCACCTCCGCCAACACGTGCATGAACCTCATGACTTGGTTGGCGCCTAAAACCGACGCAGTCACGCGACTCAGCAACGGTGTGGCGGACTGCCTGAACATGCTCACCACCGAGTTCCGATTCAGAGGATTTGTCATCGTTAATCAGATGACGGAGCTCCCGCTGGACGTGAGCACCACGGCGTTGCGCAGCGTCTTGCCGGCAGCACTGATGGCTCTGAGCGATCAACAACCCGGCCCGGCTGACTTTGTGTTGAAGGCTGTCTTGGTGCCTGTCGGCGTTGTGTTGTCGATCGTGCGAAAGTCCGCCGAGCGGAGCGCCGAGAACAGCCCCGCCTCCGATTACCGGGCGTTGACTTGGCGAGATGTGGCGGCCCTCGCACAAGCTGAATCGGTTGCGCTCTCGCAGTCTGGCGACACGGTGGAGCTGACGTTTATGAAAGCCAGTCTAGCGTCTCATTTGGCGGGCTGAAGGCAGCGCTTTTAAAATCAGGCGCAAGTCGCATCTCCATGCCCGCCAGAAACCACCCAACGCCCACCGCCTTTCATGCACACCACTGCTCTCGTTTTGTTCTCTGGGGGACAAGACTCCACCACTTGCCTGGCGCAGGCGCTCACGCGTTACCAGCGCGTTGAAACCATTGCTTTTGACTACCGCCAGCGCCACAGCGTTGAGCTGAATGCGCGGCTGGTGGTGTTGCAGCAGCTGCGTGAACAGTTCCCTGAATGGGCCGGCAAGCTCGGCGAAGACCACTTGCTGGACCTGGGCGTACTGGGTCAGGTCAGCGAGACCTCATTGACGCGCGACACGGCTTTCAAGATGGAAAGCTCAGGCCTGCCTAACACCTTTGTGCCAGGCCGGAATTTGCTTTTCTTGACGTTGGCCGCCGCGCTGGCGTACCGGCGCGGCTTGGAGGTGTTGGTGACCGGTGTCTGCGAAACCGATTTTTCAGGCTATCCCGACTGCCGCGACGACACCATGAAAGCCATGCAACTGGCCTTGTCGCTGGGCATGGACAAACGCTTTCTGATCGAGACGCCGTTGATGTGGATCGACAAAGCCGACACCTGGCGTTTGGCTGATGCGCTGGGTGGGCAGAAGCTGGTGGACCTGATCGTCGAGCACACCCACACCTGTTACCTCGGCGACCGGGTGCATCGGCATGCCTGGGGTTACGGCTGCGGCGCATGCCCGGCCTGCGAATTAAGGGCGCGAGGTTACGCTGGTTTTTCCGGCGCCTGACTGACCGGGTAAGAATCACCGAGAGGGCTCGGCTCTTACACGAGAAAAAAGACGCTTTTTGCATTTGTCTTCGTAGGAGGCCAGCCCTCTGGCCGATCCCCGAAGATCCCCGCTCCTCACCGAACTGTCAACGCATACGCTGCCGCAGCCCCTTCAGGCGCTTTCTCCAGCTCCCAGCGCTGGCTGTGAAACGCCGCCACCGTGGGCCGGTGCGCGATCGACACCAGTGCGCCACCGGCTTGCTGGGTTTGCGCCAGCAGTTTGGCGTAAAGGGTTTTCTCAGCGGCTTCGTCGAGCGCACTGGTGGCTTCGTCGGCAAAGATCCACTGCGGTTTTTTCAGCAGCACGCGGGCGATGGCGAGTCGTTGTTGTTCGCCGCCCGACAGCTTTTGGCTCCAGGCGTCGCGGTCATCCAAGCGCTCTGCGAGTTGTGGCAACAAGGCGTCGTTCAAGGCTTGCTTGAGCGCTGCATCGTTGTAGCTGTCGGCTGGCTGCGGATAGGCCAGCGCGTCACGCAGGCTGCCGTCCGGGAAGTACGGCCGCTGCGGAATGAACATGGTGCTCTGCGGCACCACGGCGCGACCGTGTGCAAAAGGCCAGATGCTGGCCAGCGCGCGAAACAGCGTCGACTTGCCGCTGCCCGAAGGCCCGTTCAACAACACACTGTCGCCGGGCTGGGCCTGCAGCGCCAAGCCACTCAGCAAGACCTCACCCGATGGCAAGCTGATGGAGAGATCGACGGTTTGCAGATGGTCTGCACCGACGATGACTTTGGCCTCGCTGGCCGCAACCGCGTCTGAAGTGCCCGCGTTGACAGCCGCACGCGCTTGGCCTTCTTGCGTGTGCGTGGCAATGTGCTCTTCAAAACTTGTCAGCCGGTCAGTGGTGGCCCGCCACGCTGCCAGCGTGCTGTAGTTGTCCACAAACCAGCTGAGCGAGTCTTGCACCCGACCAAAAGCCGAGGCGATTTGCATCAGCTGGCCCAACTGAATGGCGCCGCTGAAAAACCGCGGGGCCGAGATGATGAACGGAAAAACTGTCGCCGCTTGACCAAAAAAGTTGGTGAACCATACCAAGCTTTTTTGCTTTTTAATCAGCGCCAAGTAGTTGGCCAACACTGTCGAAAAGCGCGTGTCGAGATGACTGCGCTCCACTGCTTCACCCTTGTCGAGCGCAATCGCTTCGCTGTATTCACGCACGCGCACCATGTGGTGCCGAAAGTCAGCTTCATAGCGTTGCTGCAAAAAATTTAAGCGTATTTGCGGCCGACCAATGTAATGCGTGATGACGCTGCCAGCGACGCAATACAGCACCGCCATCCAAACCATGAAGCCGGGAATGCTGTAAGCCGTCCCACCCAGCGTGAAAGTAAAAGCCCCGGACAGACTCCACAAAATGCCGACAAAACTCAGCAGCGTGACGACCGCGTTCAACAGCCCCATACTCAGCGACACGGTGTAGCTGGTGAACAGGTTCAGGTCTTCCTGGATGCGCTGGTCCGGGTTGTCGGGCATGGTCTGGGGGGCGCCCGGTTGGCCTTCTTGCGCAGTTGCGGGCTGCGTGTAACGCGCTAACTCCAGCCGGTAAAACGCATGGTTGGACAGCCAGCGTTTCAGGTAGTGGCCGGTCATCCAGGCGCGCCAGCGAATCTCTAATAACTGCGTCAAATAAAAGCGGTACACCGCGATCAAGATGAAGGCAAAAGCCAAGTACGTGAAACGTCCCAGCTCGCGCCAAAAAACCGCTTCATCTTTGTTTTGCAGTGCGTCGTAAAACAGCCGGTTCCAGTCATTCAACAAGACCAGCATGTACACCGCAGCCAAGTTCAGCGCAACGATGGCCACCAGCAAACCGCGCGCTTTCCATTTGTCTTCAGACTGAAAATACGGCAACGACAAGGCCCAGACTTTGCGCACAAAAGTCTTGAAACTGGCAAATTTGTCTTGAACGACGACCATGAGCGCTCTTTTCAGTTGGGGTTGGAAACGCCACTTGCCACATGCCCCGACGGCACATGCAAGGAGGCCGAATTGACATGACCGGTTTGGTCGTCAAAGAAAAAATCGGGCTCAAATTCACGCAAAAATTCGCCCTTGGCCAGACCGCCCAAAAACATCGCTTCATCGACCTGGATGTTCCAGTCCATCAGCGTGCGGATGGCACGTTCGTGTGCCGGTGCGCTGCGGGCGGTGACCAGCGCTGTGCGAATGCGCATGCGCGAGGTGCCGGCTTCTTGCAGCCTGTGCAGCGCTTCCAGCAGCGGTTTGAACGGGCCAGCCAGCAGCGGCTGGCCCGCGTTGGCGCGCTCGTGCGCCTGAAAAGCACTCAGCCCTTGCGACTGAAAAACGCGCTCGGCTTCGTCAGAAAAAAGCACCGCGTCACCGTCGAAGGCAATGCGCACTTCATGCGGATGCGCATCGCTGGCATGCGCCGACAGCGGGTACACCTGCGCCGCCGGCACACCGGCCAACAAGGCAGCCCGTACATCGCTCAAATGCGTCGACAAAAAGAGGTTGGCGTGCAGCGGTTTCAGGTAACGCCACGGTGCCTCGCCGCGGTTGAAGGTGCCGCGTTCTATCTTCAAGCCGTAGTGCTGCGCCGACCTGAAAACGCGCATGCCGGAGACCGGGTCATTGCGCGACAGAATCACGACCTCGACACGCTGCGGCGGTTTGATGGCGCTCGCTGCTTCGTCCTGGCTTTCAGGCGCGTCGTTGAAGGCGAGGAGTTTTTTCACCAATGAAAAAGCCACGCCGGGTTTGGCCGGTACATCTAGGCGCTCTAGTTGCAACTGCATGTAGGCCGCGTCGCGCTTGCTGCCGGCCTGCTCTTGCTGGGCCATGCCTTCTTCAAAGACGCGGTTTTCTTCTTCAAAGTCAAACAGCGCGCGCGACGAAATTGCCACCACCAGTTGCCCGTCAAGATTGGTCGCCATGGGGTGTTTCTTTCAGTTTTTGTTTAAGACAGGCCGGGCACAGACAGCTCGCGGCGGCAGCGGCATTTTCGGCAGCAGCGACAGCAGAAGTTCCCGCAGCGGGAACAGGCAACACATGCGGCAAGTCGAAGCACCAGCAGGTGGCGTCAGCGCCGACCATGCCACAGCGGAACGCAGCGCCGCAGGCGGTGCAAACGGAGTTGCTGTCGGCGGGTTGAGTCGGGGATCGGCCAGAGGGCTGGCCTCCTACAGGGGGCGCAATGGGGGATCGGCCAGGGGGCTGGCCTCCTACGGGGGACGCCGCGCCCACGGGGGAATTTGTAGGAGGCCAGCCCTCTGGCCGATCCCCCTTCTCTGACCGATTCTTGGAAGTCGCAGCCGACATGGTCATGAATTTATCTGGCGACCGTGTGAAAATCAGCGCCCGCTCAGCTCTTCAAAAAGAGCTTGTAAACCGGGTTCTCGGTTTCCTCAACGCACGGATAACCCAGCGTCGCCAGGAAGGCCTTGAAGGCTGCGTTGTCGGCTTTGGGCACCTGCAAGCCGATCAAAATCCGGCCGTAGTCTGCCCCCTGATTGCGGTAATGAAACAGGCTGATGTTCCAGCCCGGCCGCATGGTCGACAAAAACTTCAGCAGTGCGCCCGGCCGCTCCGGGAAGACAAATCGCAGCAGTCGTTCGTCTTTGGCCAAGACGCTGTGACCGCCGACCATGTGGCGCACATGCTCCTTGGCCAACTCGTCGTGCGTCAAGTCCAACGCCTTGAAACCTTGGCGCGTGAAGGTGTTGACTATCTTGCTGCTCTCGCCTTTTCCTTGCGTGCTCAGGCCAACAAAGACATGCGCTTCAGCCGCGTCATTGATGCGGTAATTGAACTCGGTCACGCTGCGCGGACCACCCGGCAGTTCACCGACCAATTCGCAAAAGCGCCTGAAGCTGCCGCGCTCTTCGGGGATGGTCACGGCAAACAGGGCTTCGCTTTCTTCGCCGACCCCAGCGCGTTCGGCCACAAATCGCAGCCGGTCAAAGTTCATGTTGGCACCGCACAAAATTGCAGCATAAGTCTCGCCCTTGGTCTTGTGCAAGGCGACGTATTGCTTGATGGCGGCGACCGCCAGCGCACCCGCCGGCTCCACAATGCCGCGCGTGTCGACAAACACGTCTTTGATGGCCGCGCACACCGCATCGGTGTCGACGGTCATGAATTCGTCCACCAACTCGCGCGTGATACGGAAGGTTTCTTCACCCACCAACTTGACCGCTGTGCCGTCTGAAAACAAGCCAACGTCTGGCAGCATGACGCGTTTGTTGGCGTTGATCGAACGGATCATGGCGTCCGAGTCGTTCATCTGCACGCCAATGACTTTGATTTCTGGGCGTACGGCCTTGATGTAATTCGCCACGCCGGAGATCAAACCGCCGCCGCCAATGGCCACAAACACCGCGTCCAGCCGGCCGTGGCCAATGCGTTGGATTTGCCGCAACATTTCCATGGCAATCGTGCCCTGGCCGGCAATCACGTCCGGGTCGTCAAACGGGTGCACAAAGGTCAGGCCGTTTTTCTTTTCCAACGTTGCGGCATGGTCGTAAGCGTCTGAATAGCTTTCGCCATACAGCACCACCTCACCACCGAGCGCGCGAACCGCGTCTATTTTGAGCTGCGGCGTGGTCGATGGCATGACGATCACCGCGCGCGTGCCGAGCTTGTTGGCGCTCAGCGCAACGCCCTGCGCGTGGTTGCCGGCCGAGGCGCAAATCACGCCTTTTTTGAGTTGCGCCGGGCTCAAGTTCGCCATCTTGTTGTAAGCGCCGCGCAGCTTGAAGCTGAACACGGGTTGCTGGTCTTCACGCTTCAGCAGCACCGTGTTGTTCAGGCGCTTGCTGAGTGTTTTGGCCGGCTCCAGCGCTGTTTCGACCGCCACGTCATAGACGCGGGCAGTGAGAATTTTCTTCAGGTAGTCGGCTGGCGTCAGCTTGGGTTTGGAAGCAGATCTGGTTTTGGGGGGCAGCATGGGGGTCTCTCGGTTCTATCTCTAGAGCGCCCATTATGATGGGCGAAAAAAAAGGTCCAGATCACGAAGATCTGGACCTGTTAATCCACTCTTTGAGGAGTGGAGGAGACAACCAGTGCAACAATAAAGGGCTTTTTAAACCATTGAATTGTTGCGATGAATCGAGTATAGCTGAGCCATGCTGCGCTGCAACATCCTTCCTTGGTCAATGGTCAATATTTTGAAATAGAAAGAGTGTTATTCATGGAATGCATAGTCAGCTGGGCTGGACCGCAAGAGGTCCCCGGGGAAGGTTCTGCCATGTCGTTTGTCGCTAAAACTGCCAGCGGCCATACCTTGGTGATGGATGGCGCGCCCGATGCAGCCAAGCCTGAAAACGGTGGTGCCAACTTGGCCCCGCGCCCCATGGAAACCGTGTTGGCTGGCGCTGGTGGCTGTACGGCTTACGACGTGGTGTTGATTCTCAAACGTGGTCGCCACGACGTGCGCGGCTGCTCTGTCAAGCTCACCTCAGAGCGAGCCGAGACTGACCCCAAAGTCTTCACCAAAATTCACATGCACTTTGTGGTCACGGGTCAAGGCTTGACGCCGGGTCCCGTCGAGCGCGCCATAGGCATGAGCCATGACAAATATTGCTCAGCCACCATCATGCTGGGCAAAACTGCCGACATCACGACCAGCTTCGAGGTCGTTGAAGGCTAAAGCAACGTCTTAGCAGCCGCTATATATAGCGCGCCGTCGTCGTCATCACTTTAGCGGAGGCGCGCATCAGCGCTTTGACCGGCAGCGGCAGCTCTTGCGCACCGGCCTTGGCTGCATCTTTGGCATGGCGGGCTTCGTCGTCTTTCATCTGCGCCACGATGGCGCGTGAAGCGTGGTCGCCCGCAGGCAATTGCTCTAAGTGGCTGGCCAAGTGGGTCTCCACTTGCCGTTCGGTTTCCATCACAAAACCCAAGCTCAGCCTGTCGCCCAATCGGCCCGCCAACAAACCCAAGCCAAAAGCACCTGCATACCAGAGCGGATTCAACAGCGAAGGCCTAGCGCCCAGTTCCACCAAGCGCTCATGCGTCCAGGCCAAGTGGTCGCCTTCTTCACGGCTGGCGTCTGAGAACTGCTGACGCAACACCGGGTCGCGCGTGCTCAGCGCCTGAGCCGCGTACAGCGCCTGCGCGCAAACTTCGCCCACGTGGTTCACCCGCATCAAGGCACCCGCATTGGCCTTTTGCTCTGCATCGAGTTCGGTTGGCTCCGACGGCAAGGTCGGGCAGGCGCGACTGGCGCGCGGTTTGGCAAACAAGGTGCGCAGAGCGTTGTCGGTAGCGATGATCGCGTTGTTCAGCAAGGTGTCCATGCGGGTTCTTTTCGGGTTGAAGCGTTCCAGTTTACCCACGCTGCTCTGGCCGAGCCGCGACCCATGGCTTTCGGGGTGTTGTTGCATTGATGCAACGAAAGAAGATTTTTGCTTGAGATTCCTTTGCCATGGCTGGGTTCGTCTGGTGCAATAGCAACAACTTCCGAAAGGAGGTTGGCCCGGGGATCCAAAAGTCCTGGAGCCCTATGTTTAACCTTGGAGAAACTCTCAATGAAAAAATCCCTGATTGCCCTGGCTGCTCTGGCCGCTGTCTCTGCTGCTTCTGCACAATCGACCGTCGAAATCTACGGCCGCGCTCACCTGGCTTATGACAACTGGGGCGCTACTGGCGCTTCCGACTCTGCCAAGGATGTGCGTGCTCGCAGCCGCATGTCTGACGACTCGTCACGCATCGGTTTCCGCATCAATGAAGACCTCGGCGGTGGCTTGCGCGCCTTCTCCGTGATCGAAACCGGTATCAACATCGACACCGCCACGGCCAACGGCCAATCTGGCGCTGGCAACTCTGGCGCTGGCTACATCGGCACCCGTGAAGCCCACGTCGGTATTGGCAACGGCCAAGCTGAACTGCGTTTGGGTCGCCAGAACGTCTGGTGGGGCAATGGTCTGATCGAAGACGTGGCTGCCAACATGGTCCACGGCGGCGTGATCAATGCTTACACCGCGCCAGGTGCTGGCTACGTCAATGCCCCAGCCGCTCGCGCTGACAACACCTACAAAGTGGTGTTCAACAAAGATCTGGTCGGCACCATGTTCGCTGGCTCTGAAGTCTGGTATTCCATCGCTTCAAACGCTGAGCAAACGGCTGCTAACGCTGATGCCAAAGCCAAAGCCAATGGCGTGACCTTGAAGGTCACGCAAATGCCTTTTGCTGCTCAGTACGACTGGGGTAAAAACTACAACACCAACAACGGTGTTGACACTGCTTCTGCTTACGCTGCCACTGCCGTCACAGGCAATGCAGTGACGACAAAGCTGGGCGCTCCTACGTTGGACTCCAGCGTGACTGGTGCAAAATTGGGCTTGGCTTATTTCTACGCGCCAACCAGCAAGGTTGCTTTCATCAACACCACGATGCAGATGGGTTTCACCACGGCAGCAAACAACAACGTAGCTCCTGTGAGCATCCAAGCGACTGCTTCTGGTACCGCATACAACGTTGGCTTCCGCAAGCAAGTTAGCAACTCTTTCCTGGTTCAGCATGACCTGGGCGGTGGCAACATCGTGATGGGCCAGTACGTCAAGCAAGGCAACGTCAAAGACTACACCGGTGCTGCCGTTGCAGATACTGGCTCTACCGCTTACTCTTTGGCCTTCCGCAAAGAGCTGAGCAAGCGCACCAGCATCAGCACGTCTTACAACGTCATCAACAATGACAAATACAACAACATCATGGCCAACGGTGGCGGCCAAGCTTCTGTGGCTTACATTCCACAAGGCGCGACTGTCAAGGTCATCGGCCTGGGCATCCTGCACAACTTCTAAATCCCACGCTGGCTAAAGCCAGCTGAAGATTTAAAGTCTTAAAACCCCTGTCATTCGCAAGAGTGGCGGGGGTTTTTTAATGCCTGCCGATGAATCGCTGTTGTACATCTGAGACTACAGGCGGGTACTTTCAGCTTCAAAACTTTCGTCTGAAACGGGTACTACAAGGGAATGGACTTGGCGGGTCCGACCGGGCTTGAACGGGTACAGCCGGGTTTATAAACTTTTTCCCTAAGCACTGAATATTTGGGTTTAATGCTGCATCTGCAAAGCGTAGTTTTTGTGTGACATACCGACCATGATTCCAGCTAAATTTTTCAAATTTCTTCACTTTTGGGTTTTGTCCATCAGTTTGACTTCGCTTGGCCTGCTGACGGGTTGTGCCAGTTTGCCAGGACAAGCAGACAAGGGGAGCAGCACTGAAAACCAAAACGCCAGCGCCGCCCGGACGGCAACGCCTTGGGATCTCGCGTCTGTGCGCGTTGAGGCAGTGCCTGACGCAGCGGCCAAAGATGCGACATATGAAGCGCCCGCCAAGGCGTCGCTGTGGCAGCACCGCACTTTTCCCGGCAAGGCGCAGAACCAGTTTGCCTACCTCAAGCTCGACGGCCGCAACGCCATGGGCGTCAAGTCCAGTTCGTCGGCCAGCATGTTGCGCAAGGTGGTCAGCATGGAGCCGGCGCAACTCGACGTGCTGCGTTTTTCCTGGAAAGTACCGGCCCTGATTGCCGACGCCGACATGGCGCTGTCGGCCAAAGACGATTCCCCCGTGCGGCTGGTGCTGGCGTTTGACGGCGACCGCTCCAAGCTGTCGGCCCGCGACCGCATGTTGTCGGAGCTGGCTTACGCCATCACCGGCGAAGACATGCCCTACGCCACCCTCATGTATGTGTGGTGCAACACGCGCGAGCCGGGCAGTGTGGTGACGAACCCGCGCACCGACCGCATTCGCAAGCTGGTGTTGGAGTCTGGCCCCAAGCGGCTCAACCGCTGGTTGGATTACGAGCGCGACATTCGCGCCGACTATCGGACCGTTTTTGGCGAAGAGCCCGGCCGTTTGATCGCCGTGGGCATCATGACCGACACCGACAACACCAAGTCGACGGCGCAGGCTTGGTACGGGCCAGTGGTGCTGGGCGCCGCCGCCAAACTGGCTGAGCGCTGAAAGCTGTTCAAGACGACGATTCTTCACGTTCAGCATGGCTTCACAGCATCATTCATCAGCCCCTTTGCCCGCCGATCAAATGGCTCTTTATCAACGGGGCGTCGCGGCGGCGCAAAAGGGCTACTTTCTAGACGCCATTCAGTATTTAGACAAATTTGTTCGTTTGAATCAACAGGTGCCTCAGGTGTACAAAGACTTGGGGTATTTGTACCGCAAGGTGGCGCAGTATGACAACGCGTTGGCGGCCTATACCCAGGCCATCGCATTGGCACCGGATGATCTACAAGTCTATGAAAGCCGCGGGAATCTGCGTATTCAACGCCAGCAGCCAGAGGCCGCGCTGGCTGACTTTGACACAGCCATCAGACTCAAGCCGGACTATGCCAACGCCCACTACAACCGTGGCTTGGCGCTCATACAACTCAAACAGATCACGGCGGCTATTGATAGTTTTCACACCGCTTTCAGCTTGGAACCCGATTTTTTTGAGGCTTTCTACAACCACGGTGTCGCGCTGCAATCTGTCCGGCAGTACCCGGCGGCTTTGGCCAGTTTTGACCAGACCCTCCATTTAAAGCCGGACCTGCTTGAGGCTCACTACAACCGCGGCTTGGTCTTGCTGGAGCTGAAGCGGCTGGATGCGGCCTTGGTTAACTTCGAAAAAGTGGTGTCGCTCAAGCCTGACTATGACTTTCTATGGGGTGTTTATGTCGACACCAAAATGAGGCTGTGTGACTGGTCGACTTTTGAGCGAGATATCGCCCTCTACGAGAAGAACATTCTGGGCCTGAAGAAGGTGGCCCACCCCTTCATGGCCTTGAGTGTGCTGGACAATCCCCAGCTGCACCACATCGTTGCCAAGGTCTACGCCGCCTCTCAGCGATCTGAAACGATTGAAAAGGCGCCCTTCAAGCCGCGTGAGCCGGACGGGAAAATACGCATCGGTTATTACTCGTCTGATTTTCACAGGCACGCCACATCGGCCTTGATTGCCGAACTGTTTGAGCGCCACAACCGGGGCAGATTTGAACTTTATGGGTTCTCGCTTGGGCCCCAAAAATACGACGACATGCGGCAGCGGGTGTCTGCGGCGTTCACCCGTTTCATCGACATCAGTGCAATGTCGGACGTGGAAGTTTCACGCTTATCAAGAGAGCTGGGCATCGACATCGCGGTGGATTTAAATGGCTACACCACCCACGCAAGAACCGGACTGTTTGCCGCAGGTTGCGCCCCTGTTCAAGCCACCTTTCTAGGCTCGCCCGGCACCATGGGGGCCGACTACAACCACTACATCGTGGCCGACAACGTCGTCATCACCCCGGAAACTGAGGCTAACTTCACTGAAAAAGTCGTTTATTTGCCCCATAGTTACCAGGTGAATGACTCCCAGCGGAAAATCTCAGAGCGGCTATTCACCCGGGGAGAACTGGGCTTGCCAGAGTTTGGTTTTGTGTTTTGTTGCTTCAACAGCAGCCACAAGCTGTTGCCGGCTACTTTTGCGGGCTGGATGCGGATTTTAAATGCCGTTGAAAGCAGCGTTTTGTGGGTCTTGGGGGACAACGCCAGCGTCACCCAACAGCTACAACAGCAAGCCGTGGCGCAGGGCGTTGACGCCAACCGGCTGGTTTTTGCCACGCGCATGTCGCCAGACGACAACTTGGCCCGGCAAAAGCTGGCAGATTTGTTTCTGGACACCTTCCCCTACAACGCCCACACCACGGCCAGCGACGCTTTGTGGACCGGGTTGCCCGTGCTGACGCGCACAGGACAGTCCTTTGCCAGCCGTGTGGCCGCCAGCTTGTTGACGGCGATTGGGCTGCCGGAACTCATCACGGACAGCCAAGAAGCGTATGAACAAAAAGCGATAGAGCTGGCGCAACAGCCCGACCTGCTCAAAGCCCTAAAGCAAAAATTAGAGGCCAACAGGCTGACAACGCCGCTCTTTGACTGTCAATTGTTCGCAAAACACATTGAATCCGCCTACGAAGAAATGCACCGCCGCCACCTAGCCGGGTTGCCAACCGAGCACATTCATGTTCAAGCGATGACTTGAGGTGTCGCTGCGAACGAATAATTTCCCGTCATGGCGAGCGCAGCGCGGCAATCCAACCTGCGTCATGGCGAGCGCAGCGCGGCAATCC
>CANFJF010000024.1 GCA_947447355.1 Comamonadaceae bacterium | reverse complement strand
ACTCAACGTTTGGGCCAGCAATTTGTGGTTGACAGTAAGGGCGGCGCTAACGGCACCATTGGTGCCGCGGTGGTTGCACGCGCAAAGGCGGATGGTTACACACTTCTTTTTTCGCATGTTGGACCCATCGCTATCAGCCCTTCGTTGCCGAACAAGCCACCCTACGATCCAATCAAAGACTTTGCACCTATTACCCAAATCGCATCGGGTCCGACTGTCTTGGTCGTGCGTTCCGATTTCCCTGCAAAAAATCTTAAGGAACTGGTGGACTTTGCCAAGAAAAATCCTGGCAAAGTTTCATACGGATCCGTAGGCATCGGCAGTACAACCCATCTGGCCGGCGCGACACTTGCGCGCATGACAGGCACCGAAATGATTCATGTTCCTTATCGCGGATCAGCCTTGATCAACACCGATATTTTGGGCGGTCAAATCACCTCCGGGTTTGTGAACGTCGCTGGCGTCATGGCCTTAATCAACGATGGCAAGTTGCGGCCTATTGCCGTGAGCACGATCAAGCGCAGCAGCGTGCTGCCCAATGTGCCGAGCGTCGCAGAAATGCTGCCTGGCTTCGAAGTGAACTCCTGGTATGGGTTGATGGCCCCGGCGAACACGCCACCTGCGGTCATCCAGAAACTGAACGCACAGGTGCTGGAAATCCTCAAGATGCCGGACATCGTCGCCCGCATGAAGGACAACGGGCTTGAGCCAGAAGGCACTTCCCCGGAAGTCACTGCCGCAGGCATCAAGGCCGACATTGCTCGTTGGGCTGTGGCCATCAAAGCTGCCGACATTAAGGAATGAACGCTTGAGCTTGCCGTCAAAATCTACTGTTACGACGCCGGCCCGTTCCGCGCGCATCAAACGCGGGTTTGTCAGCGTGGACGAAGGCCAAATCCATTACCGTGAAGCTGGCCAGACGACTGTCGCATCGCCCATGCCCTTGGTCATGCTCCACGCATCGCCGGGCTCAGCCAAGATGCTCGAGCCTTTGATTGGAGCTCTTGCACTGAAACGACGGGTTGTCGCCACGGACACACTCGGAAATGGTGATTCTTCTGCGCCCTTCGGCGAAGCCCCAGATATTTCATATTTTGCAGAGGCTCACCTGAGAGCGATGGACGCTTTAGCGATCGATCAATTCGATCTCTATGGCAGTCACACGGGTGCCAACATCGCGATTGAAATGGCGATCACCCACCCAAGGCGTGTCAATCGACTCATTCTTGATGGCGTATCGCTCTACAGCGATGCCGAGCGTGCAGACATGCTGGAGAACTATGCGCCGGACGTCAAGATTGATCTGACCGGAAGTCAGTTTCAGCATATCTGGCACTTCGTTCGCGACGTTTATCTTTTTTGGCCTTGGTACAAACGCGAGGCCTCTCACCGACGTGATCTGGGCCTGCCGACTGCTGATGAGCTCCATGACAAGGTGATCGAAGTGCTGAAGGCGACGCGCACATTTCCCAAGGTTTATCGTGCGGCCATCGGTTACGACAAAGCTCCTAGGCTGCCATTGGTCGGGGTTCCCACGCTGCTCGCGTGCGCCAGAACGGACATGTTCATGGCGTACTTCGAACGTGTTGGTGACCTGATGCCTGGCGCTGTCAGGCAGGTCACTGAGGGAATCGGTACTTTTAAACAGTTGAGCATTACTGCCCTGCAGTTTGAAGAATTTTTAGACGCTGGCATTCCACGAGGACACATCTGATGAGTAATTCCTATGACATCCAAGCCATCGATGCAGTGGTCAACATTTGGACGCCCGAAACACTGGCGATTCGTCCCAATAGGGATGCATTTTTTGGCGGGAAA
This sequence comes from Comamonadaceae bacterium, assembly GCA_947447355.1. Classification (GTDB taxonomy): domain Bacteria; phylum Pseudomonadota; class Gammaproteobacteria; order Burkholderiales; family Burkholderiaceae_C; genus Polaromonas. The sequence goes on along the minus strand of CANFJF010000024.1, from coordinate 43,758 downwards.
ATGAACGTGAGAGATGAGACGCTTAAAGGCGTCCCCCACGAGGAGATGCTGCGGCGTATGGATGCCGCAGGGATTGAAAGATCCTTTCTGGTTGCAAGCAAGGTCGGCCCCTGGATGCACAAAGCCAGTTACCACATTCCCTACGAGTTGGTGGCAGAGGCGGTCAATCGCTTTCCAGATCGCTTTTATGGCCTCGCCGGCCTAGACCCCACTGAGGGCATGGACGGTGTGCGATTGCTTGAAAAAGGTGTCAAGGAATATGGCTTCATCGGCGCTCACTTCTACCCGCACTGGTTCGAGCTGGCACCCGACCATGCAAAGTGGTATCCGTTCTACGCCAAGTGCGTTGAGCTGGGCATTCCTGTTCAACTTCAGGTTGGCCAGTCCATGTTGTACGACCCGAACCATCGTCTTCGAAGCGTTGGCCGTCCGATCACATTGGATGCGGTCGCCTGTGACTTCCCTGAGCTGAAGTTGATCGGTATCCATGTCGGCGTGCCATGGACAGAAGAAATGATCGCGATGGCGTGGAAGCACCCCAATGTATTCATTGGCACCGATGCCCATGCGCCGAAATATTGGCCTGAGTCGTTTATTCAATACATCAACACTTTCGGCCAAGACAAAGTCATCTTCGGTACCGACTTCCCGGTCTTGGATTTCGTCAAAACCCGTGAACAGGTTGAAGCGCTTGAGCTGCGACCTATACCCAAACGCAAGATGCTGCGAGACAACGCGTTGCGCATTTACGGCTTGGATGCGAACGGTAAAAAACGGGATAAAAATTGAAAGCGACCAACGACCCCGCACGCAACATTGCGGAGCAGTTGGCCCTTCATGCGAAACAGCGGCCGACCAAACCCGCCGTGACACATGGTCAAGTCACCTTGACTTATGCGGAGCTGGACTTGGCCGTTCGACAGAGGGCTGCCTGCCTTCAGGACCTTGGCGTTAAACCCGACTGTGTGGTTGGCATCGCATTGCAAGACTCCATCGAATACGTCATCATGCTTTTCGCCGTGGCGCGTGCGGGTGCCATCATTCTTCCGCTGGACTGCCGATGGAAAGAGTTTGAGAAACAACGCGTTGCGTCCCATTTCGAACCGGTGGCCGTGATGGTCGACCCCGGCGCAGCGTTTGAAGGCGTCCGCTGCATTGAAGTAGGTCCTGAATGGACCGCAACTGCCGTGCTGTCAAACCCGGACCGTGAATTCCCGGATGGGGATCGCGGACTGGCGATGTCCCTGTCCTCAGGTACCACAGGAAGACCCAAGGGCCCCTTGGTGTCTCACCAAAAGTTTCTCAATAGATTCTGGACCCACTGGGTCGATCTCGGGTTTGGTAGCCGCGAAACTTACATCAACGCCACGCCGATGTACTTTGGTGGTGGCAGGGCTTTCACCATGTCCACGCTTTACGCCGGTGGAACGGTCGTGCTATTCCCTCCTCCCTATGATCCCGCGGCGTTAGCAGCTGAGGTGGAACGTACGGGTTCGACCGTGATGTTCTTAGTTCCGACCCTGTTGCGCCGCTTGCTGTCATGGGATCAAACGTCTTTGGCTCCCTTGAAGCGACTCAATACCTTGGTCTCCTCTGGGTCGCCCCTCACCGCGTTGGAGAGAGTGCAAATTCGAGAGAACATCTGCCCCAACTTCATCGAGTATTACAGCTCGACCGAAGGTGGTGGCGTCAGCGTTTTGTCGCCTGACGATCAAAAGCATTTTGGAGATTCCGTCGGTCGTCCGGTCTTTGGTGTGGAGGTTCAAATCGTTGACGACGATCACGTTGTCCAAGCACTTGGAACCGTGGGGCGCATTCGATACAGGGGGCCGGCGGTTGCGGACGGCTTTTACCGCGATGCGGAGTCGAGCGTTGAAGCCTTCAAGGACGGCTGGTTCTATCCAGGTGACCTCGGTAACTTCAACGAAGAAGGTTTTCTATTTCTAAAGGGACGGTCCAAGGACATGATCATCCGCGGCGGCATCAACATCTACCCTGTGGAGATTGAAGCGACGCTGCTTAATCATGAAGCCGTGGCAGATGCGGCGGTCGTTGGATGGCCCTCAAAGGAGTTTGACGAAGAAGTCGCCGCCTTCGTGATTTTGAACAAGTCGATCGATGCTGAAGAGTTGAAGCTAGTTTGCAAAGCTAAGCTGGCACCGTACAAGGTACCGCGTCAGATATTCCTAGTCGAAGAACTCCCGCGTAATTCCTTGGGTAAGGTTCTGAAGCCCGAACTTGTGAAACGTTTGCAGCCCCTTTGACGGGGTACGGGGAGTCCTAGGCGGCTCTTCTCATAAAGTGTTGGTACACCTTGGAAGTGCCCGCAGTGAACTGCTCACATGTGGGCCCGCCAAGTTGTGCGGCATCGACCCAACGTAACTTGATACGCGCAAGACACCTCGCTGACTGAAGGGCTGCTGCCGGTTTTGGCTGACATATGTTTGGGTTATTTCGACAATTCGCTCGCAGAAGTCTCGGCTAGGCTGTATTCAGTTGAAGCGGTGTCCTGATGAATTCATGAGGAATGGCGCATCATCGAGAGGAGTCCGCCATGCATGATTTAGACCTTCGAATCGCTAACCGCGCAGGTTTGCAGGGGCAAGACTTGCCTTGGCACAGTGTTGAGTCGGAAGTTCCTAAACGGTCGCGCTGGCCTTTCAGGGTGAAACACAAAGACAAGAACACGCTGCCTGATAACGATTCATCTGCAGCGCCGAATGACAAGCCGACATTCAATTTCACGACGTGACGTTCCGCTAGCTTGCGCTGTATCAGGGCTAAGAGCGTCGTGTTTCTGCGTCGCAGAAAAACCGCCTTTTTGAGGCGGTTTTCTTGTTCAGCGAAGGCATGGCGCCAAGCTGCGACTTCAAATGCTTTTAGCCTTTCAGGCCGGCCGCATTGCGCAGCAAAGCCGCCTTGTCGGTACGTTCCCAAGTGAACTCAGGTTCATCGCGACCAAAGTGGCCGTAAGCCGCCGTCTTCTCGTAGATCGGACGCAGCAGATCGAGCATCTGGATGATGCCTTTTGGGCGCAAGTCAAAGTGTTCGTTGACCAAGGCAGCTATTTTTTCATCCGAAATAACGCCGGTGCCTTCGGTGTTCACCGTGATGTTCATCGGGCGCGCCACGCCAATCGCGTAAGCCACCTGAATCTGGCAGCGGGTGGCCAGACCCGACGCGACGATGTTTTTGGCGACGTAGCGTGCAGCGTAAGCGGCAGAGCGGTCTACCTTTGTGGGGTCTTTGCCGGAAAACGCGCCGCCGCCGTGCGGGCAGGCGCCACCGTAAGTGTCCACAATGATTTTGCGACCGGTCAGGCCGCAATCGCCCTGAGGACCGCCAATGACAAAACGACCGGTCGGGTTGACCAGGTATTTGGTGTCCTTGAGCCATTCTTTGGGTAGCACCGGCTTGATGATCTCTTCGATCACCGCTTCGATGAAGGCTGGTTTCATTTTGCTGCCGTCGCTCATCTCGGGGCTGTGCTGGCTTGACAACACGACGGTGTCGACGCTGTGGGGCTTCCCGTCGACGTAGCGCATGGTGACCTGGCTTTTGGCATCAGGTCGCAGGAAGGGTAGGCGGCCGTCTTTGCGCAACTGGGCTTGGCGTTCGACCAAGCGGTGTGCGTAATAAATCGGCGCGGGCATCAGTTCGGTGGTTTCGCTGCAAGCGAAGCCAAACATCAGGCCTTGGTCGCCTGCGCCGGTGTTCAGGTGGTCGTCGCTGGCGTGGTCGACGCCTTGGGCGATGTCGTTGCTTTGCTTGTCGTAGGCGACCAGCACGGCGCAGCCTTTGTAGTCGATACCGTACTCGGTGTTGTCGTAGCCAATGCGCTTGATGGTGTCGCGCGCGACTTGGATGTAGTCGACATGCGCGTTGGTGGTGATTTCACCCGCCAGCACCACGAGACCGGTGTTGGTCAGCGTTTCAGCCGCCACGCGGGACAGCGGGTCTTGCTTGAAAATGGCGTCGAGAATAGCGTCTGAAATTTGGTCGGCAACCTTGTCGGGATGGCCCTCAGAGACGGATTCGGATGTGAAAAGATAATCGTTCGCCATTGCGTACACTCCATTGGGTTAGTTGGCGCGTTGCCAGCTTGAGTGCCTCGGCGAACGCTTTAGCAGAGATGTTTAACGTCGCCCTGCAAGTTGTTCTGTAACTCGGCGACCTGATAAGTATAAAGATAAAGCGGCCCTGATGTTTTTGTTGTTTCGTTTCTTCTCCCATTGGCCTTTGCGCATATTGCATGCCTTGGGCGCCGCCATGGGTTGGGCAGTGTGGTGGCTGAGCCCGCGTTACCGTGCCACTTTTCGGGCCAATGTAGCGCAAGCTGGCCTGCCTTTTGAGGCGGCCAGACCGGCCATTGCTGAAGCCGGCCGCTTTGTTGCAGAACTTCCTAAACTCTGGATGCGTCCGCACGATCAATCTTGTTTGGCGTTGGTGCTGGTCAGCGGTCAAGCGCATGCCGAAGCTGCTTTTGCGGAGGGCCACGGCGTGATATTTTTCGCACCGCACGCGGGCAGTTTCGAGTTGGCGCCGCAAGCGCTGGCCGAGCTCTATGGGCCGGTGACGGCCATGTACCGGCCAGCCCGGCAAGCTTGGTTGGCGCGCCTGATGCAGTCCAGCCGGCTTCGGCCGGGTCTGCTGGCCGTGCCCGCTAATTTGAGCGGAATCCGGCAAATGCACCGTGCCCTCAAGGGCAACGGCGCAGTGGCTCTGTTGACTGACCAAGTGCCGCCTGAAGGGCTGGGTGCGTGGTCTTCATTTTTTGGCAAACCTGCTTACACCATGACCTTGGCAGCGCGTTTGGCGTTGCAAAGTGGCGCGGTCATGTTGCCGGTGCGCACCTTGCGCTTGCCGCGCGGCCAAGGCTATTCGCTGGAGATTTTGCCGCCGATGGCTGGCCTGGACACCTCGCCACCGCCTGACTTGCAGCAGGCGGTGAGATTGGTGAATCAAGCCATCGAGGAACTGGTCTTGAGCCAGCCGGGTCAGTATTTGTGGGGCTATGCGCGCTACAAAAAACCGCGGCGTGAAACCTCCATGCCTGCGCCGAATCAGGCCACACCGGACACACCTGCCGGTGACAATGGCCAGGTAGAAAAAAATAATAAATGAGTATGAACGTCGGACTATTTCTCAGCACCCTCGTCACCCGTGCCGGCATTGCCTTCATGCGTGTACTTGCCCATTTTCCGTTGCCTGTTTTGCGAGCGATGGGGGCTGGGCTGGGCTGGTTGCTGTACTGGGTGGTGGTGTCACGTCGGCGTGTAGTGCTTACCAATTTGGCGCTGTGTTTTTCTGAGCTCAGCGACGCTGAGCGCAATACCTTGGCGCGGCAATCCTTTGTTTATTTTGCGCAGACATTTCTAGACCGCAGCTGGCTCTGGCACGGTCGCCCGGACGTGTTGGCCAAGCGACTGCATTTGCACGGCGCAGTGTATGAGTTCGATGGCCATGCGCCGACGATTGTCTTCAGCCCGCACTTTTACGGTCTGGACGCCGGCGCCACCGCCATCAACATGAACATTGACCGCGATTTCACGTCAATCTATTCGGAGCAGAGCAATCCGCTACTGGACCAGTGGATCAAGACCGGACGCCTGCGTTTTGGCCGGGTCAGGTTGTTTTTGCGCAACGAGGGTGTCAAGGCCAATGTCAGCGCCTTGCGTTCAGGCGAGGTGCTGTATTTGTTGCCTGACATGGACTTCAGCTTTGAGGGCACGGTGTTCGTGCCCTTCTTTGGCGTGCCGACAGCCACGGTGCCATCGATTCCGCGCTTTGCACGGCTTGGTCGCGCCAAAGTGATTTCAGTCGTGCCGCGGCTCACGCCCGAGGGTTATGATGTCGAGGTGATGCCGGCTTGGGAGAACTATCCTACTGGCGATATTGAGGCTGACACAGCTTTGGTGAACCAACACTTGGAGCGCTTCATCAAGACCATGCCAGCCCAATATTATTGGGTGCACAAGCGTTTCAAAACCCGGCCTGAAGGCTCGCCTTCAGTTTACTGATCGATTGATCGAAGTGTTACAGAGCTGGCTGCTCGGGCTCTGGCTTGACGGCCTTGCTTGGTGCATTTAGATTCGGCAGGCCTTCGGGATGGGCCCAGTTCCACAAGTGGAGAGCGACCTCATCGACGCCTTTGCGTTTGAGGGCCGAGAAGAGCTTCACATCGCCGCCGCCCGCTTGCAATTTCACAATCGACAGCACCTTGGCGGCTTCGGTTTTGTTGAGCTTGTCGGATTTGGTCAGCAGCACTAAAAACTTCAGGCCTTCAGCCACGCGGGGTCGTACCACGTCAAGCAAGACCTCATCCAACTCCGTTAAGCCGAGTCGGGGGTCGCACAGCAACACAATGCCGGTGAGGTTGCGGCGGGTTTGCAAATAGTTGGCCATCACTTGTTGCCAGCGGTACTTGGCCGCTTTGGGCACGGCCGCATAGCCGTACCCCGGCAAGTCGGCCAGCACGGCATCGGTGATGCCTTGCTTGCCCAGCGAAAAAAGGTTGATGCTCTGCGTGCGGCCCGGTGTTTTGGAGGCAAAAGCCAGCCGATGCTGCTGCGTCAAGGTGTTGATGCAGGTGGATTTTCCGGCATTGGAGCGGCCGACAAAGGCGATTTCAGGAAAGTCAAGTGCCGGTAAATGGTGCAACTCAGGTGCTGTGGTCAAGAATTTAGCCGTGTGCATCCAACCCATGGCGATTTTTTCAAAATCGATGGGCAGACCCGCGGTGGGGGAAGAAGCAGCGGGGGAGGTCATAGGCAAATTTCGGTGAAGGGCTGTTGGGTGGCTGAAGCCTCAAATGACTCGGTCACATCGACTGAAATAGTCTGCTGAGGTGTCTGAAAGATCAGAGTTTCAGCGTTGCCCGGATCGACTGCCCGGTTCGGCGGGGCGAAGCCATTGTAAAATCAGAAGCTGTCAGTTTTGTTGTGCCCCCTAATTAAAACGCCCCGATATGAAGCTCCTCGCTACTTATGTCCTCGCCGCCCTGTTGGTCGTGCCTGCTGTTTCGTCCTTTGCTGCAGAGGGTTCCACCCCGGCCGCAGTGACCAAACCCGATCTCGTCGCCGGTGAAGCCAAGTTCACTGCCATGTGCGTGGCCTGTCACGCCGCCGACGGCAATTCAGGCGTGCCGGCCTATCCCAAGCTGTCCCAGCAACACCCGGAATACTTGGTCAAGCAGCTGCGTGACTACAAGAGTGGCGCCCGTAAAAACGCCATCATGCAAGGTTTTGCCTCGCAGCTCAGCGGCGATGACATGAAAAACATCGCATTCTGGTTGGCCGAGAAGAAGATCAAGCCCGGCTTTGCCAAAGAAAAAGATCTGGTGGTCCTCGGCGAGCGTATTTACCGCGGCGGCGTGTCTGATCGCCAGATCGCTGCTTGCGCCGGTTGCCACAACCCCACCGGTGCTGGCAATCCCGCCCAGTACCCGCGTCTGGGTGGCCAGCATGCAGACTACACGGCAGCTCAATTGACTGCATTCCGTGACGGCGTGCGTACCAGCAGCTTGCCCATGACCCAAGTGGCTGCCAAGCTCAATGACCGTGAAATTCGTGCTGTGGCTGACTACATTGCCGGTCTGCGTTAAATCGCCGATTTTTCGGCGAGCTTCCTTTTTCCATGGAACCCTGAGCTGAAAAAACAGTCACAAGCAGGCGGGTCTTTCTCAGAAAGGCCCGCCTTTTTTATCGACGCTTCGTTTTTCATACGATCTGTCTCTTGTTCATTGGTTTTCATCGTTTTAACTTCTCATCGGCATGACAGTTTCCACCCAAGGCATTGAGCTTGACTCCGGTTCCCGCATATGGCGCAGCTTGGTCGAACTGCTGTCGTCGATGCGCTTTTCGATTTCTCTGCTGACGGTTATCTGCATCGCCTCAGTCATTGGTACCGTGCTCAAACAGCAAGAGCCTCTGAGCAATTACGTCAACCAGTTCGGTCCTTTTTGGGCGCAGGTGTTCAGCCTGGTGAGCCTCAACACGGTTTACAGCGCTTGGTGGTTTTTGCTCATCCTGACTTTTTTGGTCATCAGCACCAGCTTGTGCATCAGCCGTAACGCACCCAAGATTTTTTCAGAGCTGAACCAGTTCAAGGAAGATCTCCGCGAACAAAGCCTGAAGGCTTTTGGGCACCGCGCTGAAAACACTTTGGCTGAAGCCCCGGAAGCGGCAGCAAGGCGCATCGGCCAGACGTTGGTGCAAGGCGGCTGGCGCGTCAAACTTCAACAGCGAGACACCGGTTGGATGGTGGCGGCTAAAAAAGGCTCTCTCAACAAGCTTGGTTACATCGCTGCGCACAGCGCCATCGTGCTGGTTTGCATCGGCGGGCTGCTCGACGGCGACTTGATGGTGCGCGCACAAATGTGGTTCAGCGACAAGGTGGTTTTCTCTGGCGGCGGACTGATCGCTGACGTACCGCAACAGCACCGCTTGAGCGTGTCGAACCCGACCTTTCGCGGCAACTTGCTGGTGGCTGAAGGAACGCAGTCGAGTGTGGCGCTGCTGAACCAGCCCGGCGGCGTGCTATTGCAAGAATTACCTTTTTCGATTGAGCTGAAAAAGTTCATTGTCGAGTACTACTCCACCGGCATGCCCAAGCTGTTCGCCAGCGACATCGTGATCCACGACAAGGAAACAGGAGAGCAAATTCCAACACGGGTCGAGGTGAATCACCCGGCCAATCACAAGGGTGTCGAGATTTACCAGTCGAGCTTTGATGATGGCGGCTCCAGCGTGACCCTCAAGGCCATTCCGATGAATGCGGCCACCAAGCCCTTCGACATTCAGGGCACGATTGGCAGCTCCAGCAACCTCAGCAACGGGCCTGACAAACTCACGTTGGAATACACGGCGCTGCGCGTCATCAACGTTGAGAATTTTGGTAATGCCGGGCGTCAAGTGGGTGATTCAGGTTCTGGCGTCGATGTGCGCAAAGTTGATTTACGCCAAGCCATCGACAGCCGGCTGGGTGCTGCGAACAAGACGCGCACCAACAAAGAGTTGCGCAATGTGGGGCCTAGCGTCAGCTACAAGTTGCGTGACGGAGCCGGTCAAGCACGTGAATACCAAAATTACATGTTGCCGGTGCGCATGGATGACAACCCCGACAGCACCGCGGTGTTTTTACTGGGCGTGCGCGAAACACCGATCGATCCATTTCAGTACCTGCGCGTTCCTGCCGATCAGGAAGGCAGCATGAACACCTTCTTGGCCACCCGTGCGGCGCTGGCCGATGGGCGACAGCGTGATGAAGCGGTCAGGCGTTATGTGCGCCAGGCGATCGCTGCTGGCCGCCCGGACTTGGCCGCCCAACTGACGGCTTCGGCCTCGCGTGCGCTGGGGCTGTTTGCTGGCGCTGAATCAATCGCCCCGCGCACCGGCCCAACGGCGGCCGCCGCAGCCCAAACTGGCAAGCCAGTGGCGGGTCTGCAGGCCATCTCGGATTTCATGGAAATCAACGTGCCTGAAGCCGAGCGCAGTCGGGCAGGCGAGGTGCTGGTGCGAATCCTCAACGGGGTGCTGTTTGAATTGGTCGTCATGACGCGCGAACAAGCCAATCTGCCGCCTTTGGCGCGCGACGAAAAAACACAAAACTTCATGGCCCAAGCGGTGTTGAGTTTGAGCGATGCACACCACTATCCGGCACCCATGACGTTTGCGCTGAAGGACTTCACGCAGGTGCAGGCCAGCGTTTTTCAGGTGGCCCGTGCACCCGGTAAAAAAATTGTTTACCTAGGGTGCGCTTTTCTGATCGTCGGTATTTTTGCCATGCTCTATGTGCGTGAACGGCGGGTCTGGGTCTGGTTGTCGCCACGCCCGGACACGATGGACGCTGACAACACAGCCAGCGTCAGTCATGCCACCATGGCGCTGTCGGCCAACCGCAAGACGATGGACGGCGACCAGGAATTTGAAATGTTGAAAACCCGACTCTTACAGGTGTCCCCATGAAAACCACCACGCTCAAGCGCAGCGGCGCCGATGACGGCTTCATCTTGAATGAAGGTTATTTCGCGCGTCGCAATTGGCTCGACTGGCTGTTCGCCGCACTTGTAGTGTGTGGCGGGCTGTTCGCATTTTTCCGCTATCAAGCCCACATGGACGTGTACGAGAAAGGGATCTTGCTGGGTGTTATTCCCGCAGCCATTGCCATGGGTTGGTTCTGGCGTCCACTGCGCGCCTTGATGTTGGTGGTGACGGTCGGCTCGCTGCTCGGCATCGTCTCGTATCAAGGCGAGCTGGCGCGTGCAGAGCAGGTTTTTTGGCTGAAGTATTTCCTCTCCAGCCAATCCGCTATTTTGTGGATGAGCGTGCTGTTTTTCATGGGCACTATTTTTTACTGGCTCGGCATGGTGGCGAGTCGCGGTGAAGGCGGCAACAGCGCCGCTTTCGAGTCGATGGGCTCCAAAATTGTCTGGGTCGCCATCGGTATGGCCTTGATTGGCACGATGGTGCGCTGGTATGAGGGCTATCTGATCGGGCCAGACATCGGCCATATCCCGGTCAGTAATTTGTATGAAGTGTTCGTCTTGTTTTCTTGGATGACGGCCGCCTTTTACTTGTACTTTGAAGCCCAATACAAGACCCGCGCTCTGGGTGCTTTTGTGATGTTGGTGGTGAGTGCCGCAGTCGGTTTTCTGCTCTGGTACACAGTTGTCCGCGAAGCCCACGAAATTCAGCCGCTGGTGCCCGCTTTAAAAAGCTGGTGGATGAAACTGCATGTGCCCGCTAACTTCATTGGCTACGGCATGTTTGCGTTGGCCGCGATGGTCGCGCTGGCCTACCTGATCAAGCAGCAAGCCACAGAAAAGCGCTGGTACAAACTGACGCCGTTGTGGATGCTTGGTGTGGTGATCTGCTTTGTGCCGATTGTTTTTCGCAAGTCGGCAGCGGATGTCGGTGGCGGCAATTACTGGCTCGGTTACCTGTTTGTGTCAGGCTTGATTTCAGCCGGCATTTTGCTCGGTCGCCAGCGACTTGCCGAGCGGCTGCCCAGCTTTGAAGTGCTCGACGACGTGATGTACAAAGCCATCGCTGTTGGTTTTGCCTTCTTCACCATCGCCACGGTGCTGGGTGCATTGTGGGCAGCTGAAGCTTGGGGTGGTTACTGGAGTTGGGATCCGAAAGAAACTTGGGCCCTGATCGTTTGGCTCAACTACGCCGCCTGGTTACACATGCGCCTCATGAAGGGCTTGCGTGGCACTGTGGCGGCTTGGTGGGCGCTGGTCGGCTTGGCGGTGACGTCATTTGCCTTCTTGGGTGTGAATATGTTTCTGTCGGGTTTGCACAGCTACGGCGAACTCTGATCTTGGCCGGTCGTGGCTGATTCATTCTGATTTTTGACTCGCTCTTTTTACAAAGGAACCATCATGCTGATCAAGACCGACCACGACGGCTTTATTCATCCCGTGTCCAGCGAGATCACGCCTGAGCGCATTTACCGTGAACGACGCGCACTCATCAAGCTGATGGCCGGCGGCGCTGCGGGTGTTGCGTTGGCAGGCTGGGCCGGTCGTGAGGCTATCGCTCAGGCTGTTCCCCTGCCGGGAAAACACGCGGCGCTGGCGGGCGCTAAGTCGGCCGTGGCAGGCGCTGTGACCATGGACAAGGTCACCGAGTACAAAGACGCCAGCACGTACAACAATTTTTACGAGTTCGGCACCGACAAGGCCGACCCGGCGCGTAACGCGGGTACGCTCGCCACCCGTCCTTGGACTGTGAGTGTAGAGGGGCTGGTCAAGCAGCCCAAGACCTACGGCATTGAAGATCTGCTCAAGCTCAGCGCACAAGAAGAGCGGATTTACCGGATGCGCTGTGTCGAGGGCTGGTCGATGGTGATCCCGTGGGTTGGTTATTCGCTGGCCGAGTTGATCAAAAAAGTCGAGCCTCTGGGCAGCGCCAAGTACGTCGAGTTTGTCACCTTGGCAGACCCGAAGACCATGCCTTTTGTTGGCTCGCGCGTGCTTGATTGGCCTTATGTAGAAGCCCTGCGCATGGACGAGGCCATGAACCCACTGACGCTGCTGACCTTCGGCATGTACGGTGAGGTGCTGCCGAATCAAAACGGTGCACCTGTGCGTTTGGTCGTGCCTTGGAAGTATGGTTTTAAAAGCGGCAAAAGCATTGTCAAGATTCGCTTCACCGACAAAGAACCGCGCACCGCCTGGAACAAAGCTGCCGCGCAAGAGTACGGGTTTTATTCCAACGTCAATCCGAACGTCGATCATCCGCGCTGGAGCCAGGCGACAGAGCGGCGGATTGGCGAAGACGGTTTGTTCGCGAAGAAGCGCAAAACGCTGATGTTCAATGGCTACGAGGCGCAAGTGGCGCAGCTTTACGCTGGCATGGACTTGAAAAAACTTTTTTAGTATCACGGTATATGTCTGTTCTTGACGCGGACTTTCTATAGATTGGTCGTTGCGAGCGAAGCGCGGCAACCCATGACTTCCTGTATTGCCGCGCTTCGCTCGCGATGACATTCCGTGTTTTCTTTGTCGTTATGAATTCAAGCCGGCTACCGTCATGAACAAATTGCTGTTGCATCCCGCTGCGAAACCGACAGTTTTTGCGTTGTGCTTGTTGCCGTTTCTCTGGCTGGTCTACCGCGCGCTGGCAGACCAGCTAGGCGCCAATCCGCAGGAGGCCTTGATCCGCGCTACCGGCGATTGGGCTCTGCGATTCTTGTGTCTTGTGTTGGCGGTCACGCCGCTCCGGGTGCTTAGCAAGACACCGAGCCTGGCACGTTTTCGGCGCATGCTCGGGCTGTTCATGTACTTTTATGCGCTGGTTCACTTCCTGAGTTACAGCGGTTTTGACATGGGCTTTGACTTTCCCGAGATCGTCAGCGACATCATCAAGCGGCCATTCATTTTGGTCGGCGCCTTGTCGCTGTTGTTGCTGACGCCCTTGGCCGCGACATCCTTCAACGCGGCCATCAAGGCGCTGGGTGCGAAGCGCTGGCAGCTGCTGCACAAGCTGATTTACGCGGTGGCCGGCTTGGCCATCCTGCATTTTTTCTGGATGCGCGCCGGCAAAAATGACTTTGCCGAAGTGGCGGTTTACGCTGGGATTCTGGCCTTGCTGCTGGGCTGGCGACTACGGCAGTATTTGCGCAGTCGCACCAAGTCTTAGCGTTTTAAAGTGCGACCAGTTTCTCAAGCCGCATCTGATCGGCAGCGCTTTCGCGTACGCGGATCACGTGCACCTTAGAGCCATCGACCAACAGTTCAACGGCACGGCCACGGGTGTTGTAGTTGCTGGACATGCTCATGCAGTACGCACCTGCCGAGAGCACGGCGAGTTGGTCGCCAGCCTTGATCGCCAGCATGCGGTCGCGGCCGATCCAATCACCACTTTCGCAGATCGGGCCAACCACGTCGTAGCGTGCTTCAGGCGTGTCAACGTGCTTCGCCAGCAAGGGCACGATGGCATGGAAAGCCTGGTACATGGCCGGACGGGGTAGGTCGTTCATGGCGGCATCAATGATGCAGAAATTCTTGTGTTCACCGGGCTTCACGTAGAGTACCTCGGTCACACATACGCCGGCATTGCCGACGAGTGAGCGACCTGGCTCGATCATGAGTTTTTTCTGGCCAAAGCCGCGTTCATCGAGCTTGCGCAGCAGCTGCGCCCACAGCGCGTCAGCAGCCGGTGGTGTGTCGTTGTTGTAGTTGATGCCCAGGCCGCCGCCGAAGTCGATGTGTGCCAAGGCAATGCCGCTGGCTTCGATGCTGACGACCAGATCGAGTACGCGGTCCATGGCGTCTAGGTAGGGCGTGGCGTCGGTGATTTGAGAGCCGATGTGGCAGTCAATGCCGACCACCTGCAAACCTTTGAGCTCGGCCGCATATTGGTAAATCCGCAGCGTGTCTTCGTGGGCCACGCCGAACTTGTTGTCTTTCAGGCCGGTCGAAATATACGGGTGTGTTTTCGGGTCGACATTGGGGTTGACGCGAATACTGACCGGGGCTTTCAGACCGAGCGACTCGGCCACTTGCGACAACACATCGAGCTCGGCTTCGCTCTCGACATTGAAGCAGCCAATGCCGGCTTGCAAGGCTTGACGCATTTCGCTGCGGGTCTTACCTACACCAGAAAAAATGATCTTCGCAGCGTCGCCACCTGCGGCTAAAACGCGCTCGAGTTCACCGCCGGAGACGATGTCAAAACCGCAGCCTGCGTCGGCAAATATTTGCAGCACGCCGAGCGAGGAATTGGCTTTCATGGCGTAGCAAATTTGCGCATGGCGGCCAGCAAAGCCGCGCTGATAAGCGGCCAGCGCTGCCAGCATCGCGGCTTTCGAATAAACAAACAGCGGAGTGCCGTGTTCGGCTGCGAGTTGGCTCAGGCGGACGTCTTCAACCTGTAATTCATTGCCTTGATAAGCGATAAAGGGATGACCGGGCAAGGCTTGGACGGCGCTTGCGGTAGGGAGGTGCTGGCTCATGGGGGGGTGGAGGCTGGACGGTTAGGCGCGCCAGGATTGGCTTGCGCGGGTGCAGTGGCAGGAGCAGCTGTTGCGGTTGTTGGCGGCAGCGGTGGGGGTGGACCAGGCAAAAACAGGGGCCCTTTTTGCCCGCAGCCGATCAATGATGCGGTCAGCAATGCGCCAACCAAGACAACAGCAAGGCCTTGCGGTCTGACTGACAAGGCGCGACAGCCTAAAATTTGGCCGTGAATTTGTAGTGAAGCAAACATGATGGGATTGTAATGAGCGACTTGGAATATCTCGACCGCGCTGAAGCTGCTCTGCAAGCAGTGGAAATAGCCTGCGACCGGATCAACGATGAGTCGGATGCCGACGTTGACAACCAGCGGACTGGCGGCATGGTGACTTTGACGTTTGAAAACCGCAGTCAGATCATTATCAATCTGCAAAAACCTTTGCAGGAAATTTGGCTGGCCGCACGGGCCGGCGGCTTTCATTACAAGTACGTCTCAGGTCAGTGGCTTGACACCAAAACTGCGAGCGAATTTTTCTCTGATTTGTCGCGCTTCGCCAGCCAACAAGCCGGTCAGACTTTGCTTTTCAATGCCGACTAATTTTTAAACAGATCCAGAATGCGCCTGCGTTCGTCCGCAGGCGGTAGCACCTGGATTGGCGCGGCTTGGCTTGCGATGCCATTGGACGAGCTCGCCGGGCGACCATTGATGCCCAAGCTACTGATGCCAGAACCGCGCGAATTTTCTTCGTAATACCACTCGCCGTTGACGTTCACCACGCCTGCGGGCACGGGTAACTCAGCGACTGGCGCTGTTTTAAGCGCTGTTTCCATGAAGTTGATCCAGATTGGCAGGCTCAAGCCGCCACCTGTCTCGCGATCACCCAGCTTTTTGGGTTTGTCGTAACCCATCCACACGGCCCCCATCAAGGTTGGCTGGAATCCTACGAACCAGGCATCGATGGAGTCGTTCGTGGTGCCCGTCTTGCCGTACAGGTCAGGGCGTTTAAGCATGGCTTGGGCCCTGGCGGCGGTGCCTGAACGAGTCACCTCTTGCAACAGACTGGACATGATGAATGCATTTCTCGGCTCAATCGCACGGTTACTTTCGTTCGGTACTGGTGCCGGCGTTTCGACCAGAGTGTGACCTTGCTGGTCGGTGATTTTGGTGATCAGGTAAGGCGTCACGCGAAACCCGCCGTTGGCAAAAACAGAATAAGCCGTGGCCATCTGCATGGGGGTGACCGAACCCGAGCCCAACGCCATCGTCAGGTAAGCCGGGTGTTTATCAGCCTCAAAGCCGAAGTGGCCGATCCAGTCTTGCGCGTTTTGTGTGCCCACCGCTTGCAGGATGCGGATGGAGACCAAATTTTTAGATTTCTTCAAGGCTGTGCGCATGGTCATCGGCCCTTCAAAAGTGCCGTCATAATTTTTAGGCTCCCAAGGCTGGCCACCGGTGACGCCTGAGTCAAAAAACAAGGGTGCGTCGTTGATGATGGTGGCAGGCGTGAAGCCTTTTTCGAGCGCAGCTGAATAAATAAACGGCTTGAAGCTGGAGCCCGGCTGGCGCCAAGCCTGTGTCGCATGGTTGAATTTGTTTTTGTCGTAATCGAAACCGCCGACCAGTGCGCGAATGGCCCCGTCGCGTGGGTCCAAGGCTACGAATGCGCCCTCGACTTCAGGCAACTGCGTTATTTCCCACGTGTTCTTGTCGGTCTTGGCGACGCGTATAAGTGCGCCGCGGCGTAGCCTGATGTTGGCCGGCGCCTTGTCACTCAAGCCCGATTGGGCCGGCTTCAAGCCATCGCCGGTGATCTCGACGGACTCGCCGTTTTGTCGCACCGCCGTGATTTTTCTCGGGGTCGCTTCAAGCACGACCGCAGACATCACATCACCATTGTCCGGACTGTCGGCCAGCGCGTCGTCGATCACTTCTTCGGCTTCTTTGGGATCGTCCGGCAAGGGCAGGAATTTTTCCGGTCCGCGGTAAACCTGACGCCGCTCAAAATCCATGATGCCTTTGCGCAGCGCTTTGTAGGCGGCAGTCTGGTCAACCGATGACACCGTGGTGTATACGTTCAGGCCGCGGGTGTAGGTGCTGTCGCCATACTGGCTGAACACCAGCTGTCGAACAGTCTCGGCAATGAACTCGGCATGCACGCGACCGGCGTTAGGGCCGCTGCGAATTTTGAGCACTTCCTTTTTGGCGGCGTTAGCTTGCTCAGCGGTGATGAACTTGTTTTCTTCCATGCGTTCAATGATGTACTGCTGCCGTGAGCGCGCTCGCGGTAAGTTGCTGATCGGGTTATAGGCGGAAGGTGCTTTGGGCAACCCAGCCAGCATCGCGGCTTCGGCAATGCTGATGTCTTTCAGGGGTTTGCCAAAATAGGTCTCTGACGCAGCGGCAAAGCCGTAAGCCCGTTGACCTAGAAAGATCTGGTTCATGTAGATTTCAAGAATCTGGTTCTTGGTCAGCATGTGCTCGAGTTTGAACGTCAGCAAAATTTCGTAAATCTTGCGCGTGTAGCTTTTCTCCGCTGACAAGTACACGTTGCGAGCGACCTGCATGGTGATGGTCGATGCCCCTTGACTTTTTGAACGCCCAACGTTGGCCAAGCCTGCTCGAATCACGCCCAAGTAATCAACGCCGCCATGCTGGAAGAAGCGCGCATCCTCAATCGCTAACACGGCGTCTTTCATCACTTGCGGGATATCTTTGATGGGCGTCAGGCTGCGCCGCTCTTCGCCAAACTCGCCAATCAGTGCGCCGTCAGCAGCAAACACGCGCATGGGCAGTTTGGGCCGGTAGGTCGATAGGTCAGAAATGTCCGGCAAATTGGGATAAGCCACCGACAGTGCGACGGCAATCACCAGCATCAAGCTCAGCCCACCTGCCACTGCCAAGCCGATGGCCCAAGTGATCAGACGGGTCACGGTTTGGCGCGTGCTGCTTGGCGGATTGGCGGAAAGTTGAACTTTGGAGTTGTTTGGAAGCATGCGTTCGATCTTAGGTCAGCCCAACATTATAAAAAAGCCTTGGAGATTAATGCGCGGCCAGAAGGCGCTGAACGAGCCTGAGTTGTGCCGAATGTAAATAAAGTAATAAAAATGAACTTTTTATTACATATATGACGATAATTAGGATCATGAAAAATACTTTAGTACTCAAATAATGAGACTGTTTAGGACAAAACCCAAACCCCTGATTGGATTAGACATGGGCTCTTCCAGTTTGCGATGGGTTGAGCTGGCTCGGGATGACAAATGTGGACTGGTTCTGGAGCGCTGTGTCGTAGAGCCTCTGCAGGCTGGCTGGATTGTGGCAGGGCACATTGAGCAATTTGATGAAGTCGCAGCTGCCCTGCGGCGGCTGTTCAAGGCCAGTGGCAGCACAGCCCGTGACGTGGCATTGGCGATGCCCGACTCGGCAGTGATCACGACAAAAATCGTGCTCCCCTCCGACTTGGGTGAGGCCGAACTTCTCCATCATGTGGAATCTGAAGTTGATCGTCTGAGTGACCGACCGTTGGCGGACATGAGTATTGACTACACCGTGAAAGGGCGGGCGCAGGCGTCAGAGCAGCCTGGCGAGGTGGAGGTTTTGATCACTGCAGCCAGTCAAGAAAAGGTGCAAGACCGACTAGGGCTGGCAGAGTCGGCGGGTCTGACGCCAGTTGTCGTGGATGTCGAGACGCCGGCGGCTATGTTGGCAGTTCGCCAGTTGATCAGCGTCCGGCTTAGGGCCTTGATGGATCCTGTGGCGCTGATTCAAGTTGGCACCGAGGGCGCGAGTTTGCACGTGACGCATCAAGGCGAGATTGTTCACGCGGCCCACCTGCACTTAGGGGGTGCCCGGCTGACTGAACTGATTGCCCAAGCCTATGGGTTAGATGAGTCGGACGCTGAGGCGCAAAAATGCAGTGAGTCTTTGCCTGACGACTACTCACAAACTGTCTTGCAGCCCTTCATTAAGAAGCTGGCTGATGGGCTGGTCAGTGACTTGGACGTCTTTTTATCGACGTCTGGTCAGAAGATCGACACTGTTTATTTGTCGGGAGGTTCGTCTGTGTTGTCCGGCTTGCAGGACGAGATCAATCGCCGGACTTTTTCTGACTGCGTGTTGACCGATCCCTTCAGCGGGATGCTGGTCGGGAAGGCGGTCAACAAAAGCGCATTTCAATATTCAGCGCGCGCGGGTATGTTGACGGCATGCGGGCTGGCCTTGCGGCGGTTTCACGGCTCATGCTGATCAATTTGTTACCGCATCGAAAGTGGGCGTTGGCGCGCAAGCGTCAGAACGTGGCAACTTCCTTGATGATGGCCGCACTCTTGGGGTTGGTCTTTGCTGCAGTCAGCAGCGTGTGGCTGGGGTATCAAATAAGCGAGCAGGAGGCAGCCAACAATATTTTGAAAAAAGAAATATCAAGTGTTGATGGTTTGCTCAAAAAAGCAACTCAAGTCAAACAAGATATGGCCAAGTTGACGCTGCGCGAAACAACACTTCAGAACTTTCAGGCTCAGCGCAAGCTGCCGGCAGTCTGGTTGCAGGAGGTGGTTGAAAACATGCCGGATGGCCTTTATCTGACGGCACTGAAACAGGTGGGCAATGACGTCAATATCAACGGCGTTGCGCGGTCGAATGAAGAGGTTTTTGAGTTGCTGCGTCGAGTCGCCCGCCACGGTCAATGGCTCGCTCAGGCCGAGCTGATCGAGGTCACTGACACGCCATCGACGTTGGACGCACTCACATTGACCGGGACGCCCTTTGCGATGCGAGCCCTGCTCAAGAGTTCCAATGGTCAAGCCGTTCACGATGCAAAGAACGACCCTGCTGGTGCGTACTGATTTGGTTGCCAAGGCCAAATGCTGAATCAACTACAAAATACTTGGCGCTCCCTTCGAGCGGTTGACAGTGATGCGCTGATGGCGTGTCCAACATGGCTGCGTCGAACAGTCTACTTTCTGGTCTGTACGGCTACGTTCGGGCTGCTTTGGATGATCTGGTTATCGATCGTCTGGCAAGATTTAACGCAAGTCAACATGACGCATCAGCGCTTGCGTACTGAGTTCAGCGCCAAGTTGCTGAGCGCTTCGTCGTTGGCGGAATTAAAGAATCAAAATTTGCGTTTGGAACAGCGGCTTCAACTGCTTGAAAGACAGTTGCCAGGTCCTTACGAAATGGATCTTTTATTCGCCGACATGTACCGGTCTGGTCGTGCTCGTCATTTGCGGTTCGAGTTGCTCCGACCTGCAGAATTGAATGCTCAGGAGCCTTACGCGCATCAACGCATCGCCTTGCGGGTGAGTGGTCGTTATGAAGACTTGACCGGGTTTGCCGCCGATATCGCCGGATTGGCATGGCTGGTGTCGATCCAGAGTTTCACGCTGATTCCCACAAAAGATGGCCGGTTATTGATGGATGCCGTGGTCCGTACCTTGCGACCGTTAGACACGGCGTCAGACCAAGCCGCAACAAAGGTAACGCCTTGAAAATCTATTTATCCATGGGCGCTGTGCGGTTGCTGAGGGGCCTTGTGGGATGTGCTGCATCCCTTGTGGTGTTGACCGGTTGTGTTCGGGCGGACCACGATGATTTGAATCTCTGGATGGAAAACGAGCGCGCCCGGCAGAAGCCGAAGTTGCCAGTCCCGCATGTGCCTGTGGTCTATCAGGCGCCGGTCTACACGCGTTATGACGGCTTGGAGCCGTTCAGTCGTCAGCGGCTACTGCAGGCCGCAACAGCGGAAAGCTTCAAGCCCGTGACATCCTCTTCAAAGTCGTCTGTTCAGGCCACGCCGCCGTTGGAGGCTTCGCCACTGGCTGGTATGCGGCTGGTCGGTAGTTTGCGCAGGGGTGGTCAGCGCGTGGCACTCCTGCGAGTGAATGGCTTGCTTTATTCGGTTCGTGTGGGTGACAAGCTTGGACAAGATCAGGGACGAGTCAGCGCCATCACGCTCTCTGAGTTGGTGTTGCATGAAGTCTCGATCGACCTCGATGGTCAATCGACGGAGCGAGTGGTCAGCTTGGCATTGGTGTCGGAGCCCTGATGAAATCAAAAAATCTAATATTTGCGCATTGTTTTTCGCGGGTTCCAGCGGTATTGGGGCTTTGTACTGCGGCCGCTTGTACAGTGGCATGGACTCAGTCCGTGACACCAGTTGCCGTGCAAACGGCGATTCAGGCACTTCCGCCAACCAGCGGCGTGCTTTCCAAAGATACCGACGCTGACCTCATCACGCTGAATTTTCAGAACATAGAAATTCGTGCGTTGTTGCAGGTCATGGCCGAATTCACAGGGCTCAACATGGTGGTTTCGGACAGCGTCTCAGGCGCTGTGACCTTGCGCCTGAAAGATGTTCCCTGGCAGCAAGCACTGGACATTATTTTGGCGTCGCGCGATTTGGGTATGCTGCAAGTCGGAACTATATTGCACATCGCGCCAAAGCAAGAATTGGCAGATCGTAAAAAGGCCGATCTTCAGGCGCAGCAAGCCTTGCAGGTGATTGAACCGACCCGGACTCAAGAGTTTCGCTTGAACTATGCCAAAGCTGAAGCAGTGTCGCGCAGTTTGAAGGGGGCTGGCGGCATCAGCTTAGCTGTTGGCGCTGGCAGCGGCGTCGGTGCAACGAGAATCTTGTCGCCGCGCGGCAGCGTGATGGCAGATGTGAGAACCAATCAAGTTTTCGTGACCGACATTCCATCTAAGCTGGCCCAAGTTCAAAGTCTGATTCGCCAGCTTGACATTCCGGTCCGGCAAGTCCTGATCGAGGCTCGCATTGTGGAGACATCGGACGCATTTGGTCGTTCCATTGGGGTCAGATTGGGGGGGCGCCCGATCACGTTGAACGGCAGCCGCAACACGCAGTTTGGTTCGAGCTACATCGCACCCGAAATTCCATTGGGGACTGCACCTGCACTGGGCGGAAATTTCGGGACCACTGCCGGGGATTTTGTTAATTTCCCGGCTGTTTCCCAAAGTGGTGCTGTCGCCGCTACATTTGCGGTGTCACTTTTCAACTCGTCACTCACACGTTTGCTGAATCTTGAAATCTCAGCCATGGAGGCGGACGGCAAGGGCAAGGTGATCTCGAGCCCACGTATCGTCACGACCAACCAAGTGAAAGCGCTGATTGAACAGGGCACAGAGCTTCCCTATCAGACCGGTGGCACGCCCACAACTTCGCCGACGATCGAGTGGCGCAAGGCCAGCTTGAAGCTTGAAGTCACGCCCCAAATCACGCCAGAAGGCAACATTATTCTGACCATCGACGTCAACAAGGACACCGTGGGGCAAGTCACTGTCAATGGTTTTGCCATTGACACCAAGCGAATTCAAACGCAGGTGCTGGTCGAAAACGGCGGCACGGTCGCCATTGGCGGGATTTTTGAACAGACTGAGCGCCAAGACGACACCAAGGTGCCGCTGCTGGGCGATCTGCCCCTCATCGGCGCCTTGTTCAGAAGCCGAACCCTCAGCACCAGCAAGTCTGAAATGCTGGTGTTTATAACGCCGCAGCTGTTGCCCGAGGGTCTGCCAGCTCCGGCGCAAGCGTTAGGAACCGAAGGTTGGCGGGGGTTGATGGCTCCGCTCTGACGCAGCATGGAAAGGGCGGCTGGCCAAGGTTATGCTCTCAAACTTGACCGCACCCCAAATTCAGATAATTTTCAAAACAAGTGAACTCGAATCCGCAACGTATTGCCTGTGTCGGCTTGCCTGGCTCTGGAAAATCCACGGTTGGTCGCCAACTGGCTAGGCGCATCGGTTACCGCTTCATTGACTCCGACCACGTCATTGAGCAGCGCATTGGTTCGTCCATTCGCGAATTTTTTGAGCGCGAGGGCGAGCCGGCTTTTCGTGACCTGGAAGAGGCGGTGATCGATGAACTGACGCAAGGCGAAAGTTGCGTCTTGTCAACCGGCGGTGGTGCTGTGTTGCGCCCGGCCAATCGCCAGCATTTGCATGCGCGCACCACCACGGTCTACCTGCACTCGGCACCCGAAGAGGTTTTTAGGCGTTTGCGCCATGATCAAAATCGCCCTTTGTTGCAGGTGGCCGATCCTTTGGTGCGACTCAACGAGTTGTATGTGGCGCGCGATCCGCTGTACCGCGAGACGGCGCACTTGGTCATCGAAACCGGCCGGCCGTCGGTGGCCAGCCTGGTCAGCGCCATCATGGTGGCGCTCAAGCTGGACGCTTGGGAGCCGCCCCCCACCTGATCGTGCAGCCGCTTGGGTGATGGTGTGGCCGATACACTTGGGATCATGCAAATCGCTTCAATTCCCATGCCAAATCGCCTCGTTACGCAGCAAGTGCCTATTGAACTCGCTGAGCGTTCCTACGACATTGTCATTGGCAGTCAACTCCTGGGCCGTCCCGAAACGTATGCCGGCCTGCCGCGGGCCAGCACAGCGCTGATCGTCTCGAACACCACGGTGGCGCCCTTGTATGCGGCCCAATTGCAGGCCGCGCTAAAGACGCATTACGGCAAAGTCTTGTTGGTCAGCTTGCCCGATGGCGAGGTCTATAAAGACTGGCCGACGCTGCAACTCATTTTTGACGCCTTGCTGGAAAACAGCTCTGACCGTAAAACAGTGTTGTTTGCCTTGGGTGGCGGGGTGGTCGGCGACATGACCGGTTTTGCGGCGGCCAGTTACATGCGCGGCGTGCCTTTTGTACAAATCCCGACGACCTTGCTCGCGCAGGTGGACTCGTCGGTGGGCGGTAAAACGGCCATCAATCATCCGCTGGGCAAGAACATGATTGGTGCTTTTTACCAGCCGCAACGTGTGATTTGCGACCTCGACGTGCTGACCACCTTGCCGCCGCGTGAACTCAGCGCGGGGCTGGCTGAGATCATCAAGTACGGCCCGATCGCTGACATGGATTTTCTCGACTGGATCGAAGTTCACATCGATGATTTGCGTGCTGGCGACACTGCCGCGTTGGCGTACGCCGTCAAGCGCAGCTGCGAAATCAAGGCCTATGTGGTGGGCCAGGACGAGCGCGAAGCCGGTCTGCGGGCGATCTTGAATTTCGGTCATACCTTCGGCCACGCGATTGAATCGGGCATGGGCTATGGCGCTTGGCTGCACGGCGAAGGCGTCGGTTGCGGCATGGTCATGGCGGCAGAGTTGTCGCAGCGGCTCGGTTTGATCGATGCGGCTTTGGTGGCGCGGCTGCGTAGCTTGGTCGAGCGCGCTGGCTTGCCAACGGTCGGCCCGCAACTCGACGCCACCGACAATGCCGGGCGCTACATGGCGCTGATGCAGGTCGATAAAAAAGCCGAAGCCGGTGCGATCAAGTTCGTCGTCATCGACGGGCCCGGTAGTGCGGCAGTGCGGGGCGCGCCCGACACGCTGGTGCGTGAAGTCATTGACGCGTGTTGCGCGCCGGGCTAAGTCGCCGTGAAAACATGACTCTCGCCGCTTACGCTTCTGACCCTTCCAAAACGCGAGGGCGTCTGTTTGCCGAATCTGTCGCCCCCACGCGCACCGACTTCCAGCGCGACCGCGACCGTATCGTCCATTCCACGGCTTTTCGGCGCTTGGTCTACAAGACGCAGGTTTTTTTGAACCATGAGGGCGACCTGTTTCGCACGCGCTTGACGCATTCGCTCGAAGTCGCGCAGCTGAGCCGCTCGATCGCCCGGCCTTTGGGGTTGAACGAAGACTTGGTGGAGGCAGTGGCGTTGGCGCACGACCTAGGTCACACGCCCTTTGGCCATGCCGGGCAAGACGCACTGAATGACTGCATGGCGGCGCATGGCGGTTTTGAGCACAACTTGCAAAGTCTGCGGGTCGTCGACCAGCTGGAAGAGCGCTACCCGGCCTACGACGGCCTGAACCTGACCTTTGAAACCCGCGAAGGTATCCTTAAACACTGCTCGCACCGCAACGCCGAGCTGATCGAGCAGTC
This sequence comes from Comamonadaceae bacterium, assembly GCA_947447355.1. Lineage (GTDB taxonomy): Bacteria > Pseudomonadota > Gammaproteobacteria > Burkholderiales > Burkholderiaceae_C > Polaromonas. The sequence goes on along the minus strand of CANFJF010000024.1, from coordinate 19,387 downwards.
GGAGCCGGGCGGCGTTGGGCGGCGCTTTTTAGACCGCACTCAACCCAGCCTGGAAGCGCAGCTGTGCAATCTGGCCGATGCCATCGCCTACAACGCGCATGACATTGACGACGGTGTGCGCTCCGGTTTGATCACCATGGCGCAGCTGCAGTCGGTCGAGTTGTTTGAGCGCTACCGTGTTGAGGCGTTGGCCGAGCATCCAGACTTGGCCGAGCCGGCGCGTGCTCGCCGACTGTTGTACGAAACCATCCGCCGCATGCTCAGCGCGCAAGTCTATGACGTGATCGCCGCCACCCGACAGGCGCTCAAGGAAGCTGCACCTGCCAGTGCTGACGAGGCTCGATTAGTCGGCCCCTTGCTGCGCTTCAGCCCCGCCATGCACGCGCAATCGACGGCGCTGAAGCAATTTTTGTTTGCGCAGCTGTACCGCCATCCGCAGGTGATGCAGATGACCGGGCAGGCTCAGATCGTGGTGCGTGAGCTGTTTGAGGCTTATTCAGCGCAGCCGTCTGAAATGCCACCGGAACACGCCGCCAGGCCGGACGCCGCCCGCGCTGTGGCCGACTACATTGCTGGCATGACAGACCGTTTTGCCGGACGCGAGCATGAGCGGCTGACGGGCCGCAAGCTGCTTTAAGCCCGATAACCCGATAAATCTGTCCAGCGACCATGGCCCGCCAACCCCGCCTCACCGTTCCCGGTTATCCGCACCACGTGATCCAGCGTGGCAATAACCGGCAGCTCATCGTGCTGGACGATGCGGACCGGCTGCGATTGTTGGGGTTGCTTGCGGAGCACGCGCCTCGCTGCAAAGTCGCGCTGCACGCTTATGTGCTGATGGACAACCACTTTCACTTGCTGGCCACGCCTGAAACCCAGGACGGGCTGCCGCAACTGATGCAAGCGGTGGGTCGCAGCTATGTCCGGTACTTCAACAATCGGCATGGCCGTAGCGGCACCTTGTGGGAAGGCCGCTACAAATCGACGGTGATCGAAACCGACCGTTACTTGCTCGCTTGCATGGTCTATATCGACCTCAATCCGGTGCGCGCTGGCATGGTGGCCGATCCCGCGCAGTATCCGTGGTCTAGCCACAGGCACTGTATTGGACAAGGCGTGGACAGGTTGGTGACACCGCATGCACTGCTTTGGAACCTAGGCAACACGCCGTTTTCGCGCGAGGCGGCTTACCGCGAACTGGTGCGGGCAGGCGTTTCGCCTCAGCAGCAAGAAGCCCTGACGCACACCGCCCTGACAGGTTGGGCGCTGGGTTCTGCTGCATTTCTGAAGGGTTTACAAAAGGGAACGACGCGCCGCATCGCCGCTGGCCTGCGTGGCAGACCCAGACTTTCCAAGCTGACTTAAAGCTGTCATCCGCAAGTCTATTGATCTGTCCCTAATTTATCCGGTAGATGGGCATTTAAAAAATAAATGGGATCTGACCCCATTTATTTTGTTTGGCATTATTGTTGCTGTGCACTATGCTCGCTTCTCGGTATTTTTTTTGACTGTTTTGGATGGGGATTGCCATGACCACGGCTGCTGAAATCAAGGATTTTGAACAACACGGTTTGTACTCAGGCCACAACGAGCATGACGCTTGCGGTGTGGGCTTTGTGGCGCATATCAAGGGCCATAAGAGTCATGCCATCGTGCAGCAGGGTCTGAAGATCCTCGAAAACTTGGACCATCGGGGCGCTGTCGGCGCTGACAAATTGATGGGCGATGGCGCTGGTATTTTGATTCAGCTGCCAGACGCGCTTTACCGTGAAGAGATGGCGCTGCAGGGCATCGAGTTGCCGCCGCCTGGCGAATACGGCGTCGGCATGGTGTTTTTGCCCAAAGAGCACGCATCGCGTCTAGCTTGTGAGCAAGCCATGGAGCGCGCCGTTCGCCTTGAAGGCCAAGTGTTCTTGGGCTGGCGCGACGTGCCGGTCAACCGCGACATGCCGATGTCGCCGACTGTGCGCGAAAAAGAACCCATCCTGAAGCAAATTTTCATTGGCCGCGGCAATGATGTGATCGTGCAGGACGCGCTAGAGCGCAAGCTGTATGTCATTCGCAAAACCGCCAGCCGGGCGATCCAGAGTCTGAAGCTGACACACAGCAAAGAATATTACGTGCCCAGCATGTCCAGCCGCACGGTGGTTTACAAAGGCTTACTTCTGGCCGATCAGGTCGGGGTTTACTTCAAAGACCTGAGCGATGTGCGTTGCGTGTCGGCACTGGGGCTGGTGCACCAGCGTTTCTCGACCAATACCTTCCCTGAGTGGCCGCTGGCCCACCCGTACCGCTATGTCGCACACAACGGCGAGATCAACACCGTCAAGGGCAACTACAACTGGATGAAGGCCCGCGAAGGCGTGATGTCCTCACCCGTGTTGGGTGCCGATTTGCAAAAGCTCTACCCGATCAGCTTTGCTGACCAGTCCGACACGGCCACCTTCGACAACTGCCTTGAACTGCTGACGATGGCCGGCTATCCGATCAGCCAAGCCGTGATGATGATGATTCCCGAGCCATGGGAGCAGCACGCCACCATGGACGAGCGTCGCAAAGCGTTCTATGAATACCACGCCGCCATGATGGAGCCGTGGGACGGCCCAGCGTCGATCGTCTTCACCGACGGTCGCCAAATTGGCGCCACACTGGACCGCAACGGACTGCGCCCATCGCGGTACTGCGTCACTGATGATGACTTGGTCATCATGGCCTCGGAGTCAGGCGTGTTACCTGTTCCTGAGCACAAGATCATTCGCAAATGGCGTCTGCAGCCCGGCAAGATGTTCCTGATCGACCTTGAACAAGGCCGCATGGTCGATGACGAAGAGATCAAGGCCACGCTGTCGCACAGCAAGCCATACAAGCAGTGGATTGAGAACCTGCGCATCAAGCTCGATGACGTGAGAACTGCTGCTGCAGGCAGTGCGCTTAGCACTGTTGTGTCTGACTCCGGTGTGTTGCTACTTGATAGGCAGCAGGCATTCGGCTACACCCAAGAAGACATCAAATTCCTGATGACGCCGATGGCCGTCAATGGCGAAGAAGCCACCGGCTCGATGGGCAATGACAGCCCGTTGGCCGTGCTGTCCAACAAAAACAAGCCGCTGTACAACTACTTCAAGCAGTTGTTTGCCCAAGTGACTAACCCGCCGATCGATCCGATCCGCGAAGCCATCGTCATGTCGCTGGTGTCCTTTGTCGGCCCCAAGCCGAACTTGCTGGACATCAACCAGGTGAACCCGCCAATGCGGTTAGAGGTCAGTCAGCCGGTGCTCGACAACGCCGACATGCAAAAACTGCGTGACATCGAAGCCCACACGCAAGGTAAATTCAAAAGTTACACGCTGGACATCACGTACCCACTGGACTGGGGCCCTGCAGGTGTGGAGGCCAAATTGGCTTCGCTGTGCGCCGAAGCGGTTGACGCGATCAAGAGTGGCAAAAACATTCTGATCGTCAGTGACCGCGCTGTCAGCCCATTGCAGGTCGCTATTCCAGCCGTGCTGGCTTTGTCTGCAGTGCATCAGCATTTGGTCAAAGAAGGCCTGCGCACAACGGCAGGCTTGGTGGTTGAAACCGGTTCTGCCCGTGAAATCCATCACTTTGCTGTGTTGGCGGGTTATGGCGCAGAGGCTGTGCATCCCTACCTCGCGATTGAGACCTTGTCCGAAATGACCGCCGGTTTTCCGGGCGAGATCAGTGCAGACAAAGCTGTCTACAACTACACCAAGGCCATTGGCAAGGGTCTGTCCAAGATCATGTCCAAGATGGGCGTGTCCACCTATATGAGCTATTGCGGTGCGCAGCTGTTTGAGGCCATCGGCTTGAACCGCGCGACCATCGACAAGTACTTCACCGGCACCGCCAGTCAAGTTGAAGGCATGGGCATTTTTGAAATTGCCGAAGAAGCCTTGCGCATGCACCGCGCAGCCTTCAGCGACGACCCGGTGCTGGCCACCATGCTGGACGCTGGCGGCGAATACGCCTGGCGCGTGCGCGGTGAAAACCACATGTGGACGCCCGATGCGATTGCCAAGCTGCAGCATGCCACGCGTGCCAACAACTGGAGCACTTACAAGGAATATGCGCAGCTGATCAACGACCAGAACCGTCACCATATGACGCTGCGCGGTCTTTTCGAATTCAAGATCGACCCGTCCAAAGCCATCCCGATCGACGAGGTCGAGTCGGCCAAGGAAATCGTCAAGCGCTTTGCCACCGGCGCCATGTCGCTCGGCTCCATCAGCACCGAGGCGCATGCCACGCTGGCTGTGGCCATGAACCGCATCGGCGGCAAGAGCAACACAGGCGAGGGCGGTGAAGACCCCAACCGTTATCGCCAAGAACTCAAAGGCATCCCGATCAAGCAAGGCGAGTCGCTGAAAAGTGTCATCGGTGAAAGCGTTGTGGAAGTCGATTTGCCATTGCAGGACGGTGACTCGCTGCGCTCCAAAATCAAGCAGGTCGCTTCTGGCCGCTTTGGTGTCACGGCTGAATACTTGGTCTCTGCCGACCAGATTCAAATCAAGATGGCGCAGGGCGCAAAACCCGGCGAGGGCGGCCAGTTGCCAGGCGGCAAGGTCTCTGAATACATCGGAGCGCTGCGTTATTCGGTGCCGGGTGTGGGTCTGATTTCGCCACCACCGCACCACGACATTTATTCCATCGAAGACTTGGCGCAGCTGATTCACGATTTGAAAAACGTCAATCCGCGCGCCAGCATCAGTGTCAAGCTGGTCTCAGAAGTCGGCGTCGGTACCATCGCGGCCGGCGTGGCCAAAGCCAAGGCCGACCACGTGGTGATCGCCGGCCATGACGGCGGCACGGGCGCTTCGCCATGGTCGTCCATCAAGCATGCAGGTTCTCCTTGGGAAATCGGTCTGGCCGAAACCCAGCAGACGCTGGTGCTGAACCGCCTTCGCGGTCGCATTCGGGTACAGGCCGATGGTCAGATGAAGACTGGCCGTGACGTCGTCATTGGCGCGCTGTTGGGCGCTGATGAATTCGGCTTTGCCACCGCACCGCTGGTGGTCGAGGGCTGCATCATGATGCGCAAATGCCACCTCAACACTTGCCCGGTGGGCGTGGCCACGCAAGACCCGGTCTTGCGCAAAAAATTCAGTGGCAAGCCTGAACATGTCGTTAACTACTTCTTCTTTGTCGCCGAAGAAGCGCGCCAGTTGATGGCGCAACTCGGCATTCGCAAGTTCGACGATCTGATTGGCCGTGCTGATCTGCTCGACACGCAAAAAGGTGTTGAGCACTGGAAGGCCGATGGCCTCGATTTCAGCCGCCTGTTTTACCAACCGAATGTGCCCGCTGACGTGCCGCGCATGCATGTGGCTGAGCAAGAGCATGGACTTGAAAAAGCCCTCGACGTTCGCTTGATTGAAAAGTCAAAAGCGGCGCTCGAAAAAGGCGAAAAAGTTCAGTTCATCGAAGTTGCCCGCAACGTCAACCGGACGGTCGGTGCGATGTTGTCTGGCGAGTTGACCCGGCGACACCCGCAAGGTCTGCCAGATGACACGCTGCGCATTCAGCTTGAAGGAACGGGCGGTCAGTCTTTTGGCGCGTTTCTGGCCAAGGGCATCACCATGTACCTGATTGGTGACGCCAACGACTACACCGGTAAGGGCTTGTCGGGCGGCCGTATTGTGGTCAGGCCGAGCATTGATTTCCGCGGTGATGCCGTCAAAAACACCATCGTTGGCAACACCGTTCTGTACGGTGCGACCACCGGCGAAGCTTTCTTCAGCGGCGTGGCTGGTGAGCGTTTTGCGGTGCGTTTGTCGGGCGCGACGGCGGTCGTCGAAGGCACTGGAGACCACGGTTGCGAATACATGACCGGCGGCACGGTGGTTGTGCTGGGCAAGACCGGCCGCAACTTCGCCGCCGGCATGAGCGGCGGTGTGGCTTACGTTTACAACGAAGACGGCCAGTTCGCCTCGCGTTGCAATACCAGCATGGTGTCGATGGACAAGGTTGTCAGCTCGGCCGACCAGCACCTGCATGACACCTCAGGCTGGCATGGCAATGAGACTGACGAAGACCAGTTGAAGCGTTTGTTGCAGGACCACAACCGATGGACCGGCAGCAAGCGCGCCCGAGAGTTGCTCGACAACTGGAGCGAAGCGCGTCTGAAATTCATCAAGGTCTTCCCGAATGAGTACAAGCGTGCGCTGATCGAGCGCAAGGAGCGGCAACTACAAGCCGCCACCGAAACCACGCGCGCTCAAGTGGCGACCAACGTTGCATAAAACTGAATCGACAGGACATTCATCATGGGAAAAATCACTGGCTTCATGGAATTCGAGCGGCTCGAAGAGGGCTACAAGCCCGTCGCCGAACGTCTGAAAAACTACAAAGAAATCGTCATCGGTCTGGATGACAAGCAAGCCGTGCAGCAGGCGACGCGTTGCATGGACTGCGGCACACCGTTTTGCAACAGCGGCTGCCCGGTCAACAACATCATTCCTGACTTCAATGACATGGTCTTTCGCAACGACTGGAAAAATGCCATCCAGACGCTGCACAGCACCAACAACTTTCCCGAGTTCACCGGTCGTATTTGCCCGGCGCCTTGCGAGGCGGCTTGCACGCTCAACGTGAATGACGAGGCGGTCGGCATCAAGTCGATTGAGCACGCGATCATTGACCGCGCTTGGGCCGAAGGCTGGGTCACGCCGCAGTTGCCCAAGCACAAGACCGGCAAAAAAGTCGCTGTCGTGGGCTCTGGCCCTGCCGGTCTGGCGGCGGCCCAGCAACTCGCGCGCGTCGGCCATGACGTGACGCTGTTCGAAAAGAACGACCGCGTTGGCGGCTTGTTGCGCTACGGTATTCCTGACTTCAAGATGGAGAAAATCCACATTGACCGCCGCGTCGAACAGATGAAGGCCGAAGGCGTGACTTTCCGTTGTGGTGTTCTGGTCGGTGACTTGCCGAAAGACAGCAAGGTCACCAACTGGGCGACCGAAACCATCACGCCGGCACAGCTGCAAAAAGATTTTGACGCTGTGGTCTTGACGGGCGGCGCTGAGCAGTCACGCGACTTGCCGGTGCCTGGTCGCGATTTGTCTGGCATCCATTTCGCGATGGAATTTTTGCCACAACAAAACAAGGTCAATGCTGGCGACAAGCTGAAAGACCAGCTGCGCGCTGCCGGTAAACACGTCATCGTCATCGGTGGCGGCGACACCGGCTCCGATTGCGTCGGCACCAGCAACCGCCATGGTGCAGTCAGCGTCACGCAGTTTGAATTGATGCCTGAGCCACCGATCGAAGAAAACCGGCCGATGACGTGGCCGTACTGGCCGATCAAGCTGCGCACCAGTACCAGCCATGAAGAAGGCTGCGACCGCGAGTTTGCTATTTCGACCAAAGAATTCATCGGCGAAAAGGGCAAAGTCACCGGCCTCAAAACCGTTCGCGTGGAATGGAAAGACGGCAAGATGCAGGAAGTCCCGGGCTCGGAGGAACTGCTCAAGGCCGACTTGGTGCTGCTGGCCATGGGCTTTGTGGCACCGGTCAGCACCGTGCTCAAGGCCTTCGGCGTCGAGGCGGATAACCGCGGCAACGCCAAGGCTAGCACCGAATTCATTGGCGGTTACGCCACCAACGTGCCCAAGGTTTTTGCAGCTGGCGATATTCGTCGCGGCCAGAGCTTGGTGGTGTGGGCGATTCGCGAAGGTCGGCAAGCCGCCCGCGCCGTTGATGAATTTCTGATGGGTAGCAGCGACTTACCGCGTTGAGCTGAGTATTGGCGACCCTGAAATAATTTAAAAGCCTTATCATCTGGGCTTACCCTCATACAAGCCGGCGTTCTGCCGGCTTTCTATCTTTCATGGTCGAACAGTCGTCTTCTCTCGTTGAATTCAAGCAAGTCACCTTCGCCTATCCCGGTGCCAAGGGCGACCGTGTCATTCTGAAAGACATCAGCCTGAGCGTGCCTCGCGGCAAGGTGACGGCCTTGATGGGTGCTTCCGGCGGTGGCAAAACCACCGTCTTGCGGCTGATCGGCGGCCAGCAAAAAGCTACTTCGGGCGATGTCTTGTTTGATGCACAGAATGTCGGCTGCTTAGGCCAGACCGATTTGTACGCCGCACGTCGACGTATGGGCATGCTGTTCCAGTTTGGTGCACTCTTCACCGACCTGAGTGTCTTTGACAACGTGGCATTTCCTTTGCGAGAGCACACCCGATTGAGCCCGGAATTGATCCGCGACATCGTGCTCATGAAGCTCGACGCGGTCGGTCTGCGCGGTGCGCGCGATTTGATGCCTTCTGAAATTTCAGGCGGTATGGCGCGGCGGGTAGCGCTGGCACGGGCCATCGTGTTGGACCCGGAACTCATCATGTACGACGAGCCGTTTGCGGGGCTGGACCCGATTTCATTGGGTACGGCGGCGCAACTGATTCGTCAGCTCAACGACACGCTTGGCATCACCAGTATCGTGGTGTCGCATGATTTGGAAGAGACCTTCCGCATTGCCGACAAGGTGATTATTTTGGCCAATGGCGGCATTGCGGCTCAAGGCACCCCGGATGAAGTTAGAAATTCCAAAGACCCACTGGTGCACCAATTCGTCAACGCGCTGAGCGAGGGCCCGGTTGAGTTTCATTACCCGGGTCCAAATGCAGAATCCGATTACGGCTTGCTGAGCCGTGGCGGAAAAACTGCGCCGGCGACACAACGCCCATCGAAAGGTGGCCGCTCATGAAATGGCAGCCCATGGATCTTGTTGCCGACCTCGGTCAGGTAACGCGCAACCAGCTGACTCAGCTCGGCCAGGCCGCCCGACTATTCGTTCAGCTTGTCGCTCTGTCTGGTCCAACGCTCAGGCGTTTTGGATTGGTCCGCGATCAGATTTTTTTCTTGGGTAATTACTCCCTAGCCATCATTGCGGTGTCGGGCCTGTTTGTCGGTTTTGTCTTGAGCTTGCAAGGCTATTACACGCTGCAGCGTTACGGCTCGGCGGAAGCCCTCGGGCTGCTGGTCGCGCTGAGTCTGGTGCGAGAGCTCGGTCCGGTGGTCACTGCCTTGCTCTTCGCTGGCCGCGCTGGCACGGCGCTGACGGCTGAGATTGGCCTGATGAAAGCCGGAGAGCAGCTCTCGGCCATGGAAATGATGGCGGTCGATCCGATTCGGCGCATTCTGGCGCCGCGTTTCTGGGGCGGCATGATCGCCATGCCGCTGCTGGCGGCGGTTTTCAGTGCGGTCGGCATCATGGGTGGCTGGATGGTTGGCGTGTTGATGATCGGCATCGATGCAGGGTCATTTTGGAGCCAGATGCAGGGTGGTGTGGATGTTTGGCGCGATGTTGGCAATGGCGTTATCAAGAGTTTTGTATTCGGCGTCACCGTCACGTTTGTGGCTTTGTACCAAGGTTTTGAATCCCAGCCAACGCCTGAAGGCGTATCGCGCGCAACCACACGCACGGTGGTGGTCGCCTCCTTGGCTGTGCTGGGGCTGGATTTCCTGCTGACCGCCTGGATGTTCAGTCTGTAAGACGAAGCCAACTTCATTGCTTTGTAGGCGGCCCTGCGCAATAAGCCTTCGCATGAGAAAATGTGAAACTTACCTTTTTGACACGGGATTTTTAAGCTGTCTAAGCTGTTCTGTTTGATGTTTTTGAAAGCAAGTCATGTCACGTACCAGAACCGATGTTTGGGTCGGCCTTTTTGTGTTGATTGGAGGGATTGCCCTTCTTTTTCTGGCCTTGAAGTCAGCCAACTTGATGAGTTTCCAGTGGATCGACACGTCTTATCCGGTGGTCGCTAGATTCGATAATATCGGTGGTTTGAAGCCGCGCGCCGCAGTCAAAAGCGCCGGTGTGGTGGTTGGGCGCGTTGAGAACATCAGCTTTGATGACAAACGTTACCAGGCAAGCGTGCATCTGGCTTTGGAAAGTCGGTTTGTTTTTCCCAAGGACAGTTCACTGAAAATACTCACCAGCGGCTTGCTGGGTGAGCAGTACATCGGCATTGAGCCCGGGGCAGAAGAAAAGCATCTCGCGGCCGGTGACGTGATCAACACGACCCAGTCAGCGGTGGTGCTTGAAAATCTCATCAGTCAGTTTTTATACAGCAAGGCTGCAGACAGCGGCTCGACCAGTTCGGCTGCACCTGCTGCAAGTACGGAAAATAAAAAATGAACACCCTTCATCACCTTACTCCAGCGGTTTCACCATCGACCCGAGCAGTTTTTTTAGGGTCTATAGCGCTGGTGCTGGCTGTGCTTCAGGGCTGCGCCATGTCTCCCAACGCCAATCCGCGTGACCCTTGGGAGCCGTTCAACCGCAGCGTGTACAACTTCAACGAAGGACTCGACCAAGCCGTCATCAAGCCGGTGGCGACGGGATACCAGAACGTCACGCCCAAAATCATGCGTACTGGGGTGAGCAACTTCTTTGAAAATATTGGGGATGTTTGGTCGCTCGTCAATAACGTGTTTCAGCTCAAGCCTGCACAATCAGTAGAGACCTTGTTTCGCGTTGGTGTCAATACGACTATTGGCATCTTTGGTTTGATTGATGTGGCGACTGAGCTCAAGCTGGAGAAACACAAGGAAGACTTTGGACAGACCTTGGGTTACTGGGGAATGCCAACGGGGCCTTATGTTGTGTTGCCTTTGTTTGGTCCCTCGAGCTTGCGTGACTCGCTGGCCTTACCGGTCGATGCAAAGGGCAACTTGGTGAACAGTTTGAATGACGTAGCGCTGCGCAATAGTTTGATCACTTTGCGCCTAGTTGACCTTAGGGCAAGTTTGCTGAGTGCTGGCAGACTGCTCGATGCCGCTGCGCTTGATAAATACAGTTTCACAAGGGACGCTTATCTGCAGCGGCGGCGTGGACAGATCTTCGGTCCAAACAACGATGTGATTTTGGATGAGGAGCGCTACGATTTGCCGCTGCCTTCTAAGGACGAGGGTTCGCCGGCCCCTGGCAGGCAAGATGCTTTACCTAGTGGTACTTCACCCTGACAACTGAGCCTTGCGCTGATGAGGGGGTGAATAGACCTTGCGGATGTCTTGCATAAGGACTTTTGAATGCTCCCGTGACCCCAAACTCAGTTCGTTGGATACTTGGTGGTGCACTTGACAGTCCGCGTTCGCCGCCGGCTAGATGCTTCGCCTTCGCATAATTGAAAGAACTTAATGACATTGAACCGCCGACATTTGACTCATTTTTTGATGGCTTCGCTAGGCGCGCTTGTCTTGCTGGTGGCGCCTGTCGTGCGCGCTGCGGAAGATGGGCCGGATGAGATGATCCGGCAGTTGTCTACGGATGTTTTGAACAACATCAAGGCCGATAAGGACGTGCAAAAGGGTGATGTGAGCAAGATCACTTCTTTTGTCGATAGCAAGGTCATGCCGAATGTGAACTTCATCCGCATGACCGCTTCTGCAGTGGGGCGCAACTGGCGCCAAGCAACGCCTGAGCAGCAAAAACGTTTGCAAGAGGAGTTCAAAAACATGCTGGTTCGAACTTACTCCGGGGCGTTGAGTCAAGTGAAAGATCAAACCGTCGATGTCAAGCCGCTGCGCGCCGGCGCGGCTGATACGGAAGTGATCGTGCGGACCCTGGTCATCGGGCGCGGGGACCCCGTCCAGTTAGATTACCGGATGGAAAAAACCCCTGCGGGCTGGAAGATTTATGACTTCAACGTTTTGGGGGTCTGGATGGTGGAAACTTACCGCACGCAGTTCGCGCAAGAAATTTCGGCTCGCGGTATTGATGGCTTGATCGCGACGCTCACACAGCGCAACAAAAGCGGTGCTGTCGATAAAAAGAGCTAAGCCAGGGCCCCCTATTCACCGGCCATTTTTGACAGGATTCAACGTGTTGCTGAAACTCCCGACAGTGCTGACCCACGACCAAGCCAGCGACTGTTCCCGCCGCCTGAATTTAGCTGTGCAAGCTGCCTCTGCTGACCAAGGTCCAATCATCGCTGATGCCAGTTCTATGGCTGTATTTGACTCGTCAGCGCTGGCGGTTTTACTTGATTGCCGGCGTCAAGCTTTGGCCATGGGCTTTGCATTTTGGGTACAAGGCTTGCCCCCGCGCCTGCGTCAGTTGGCTGGTCTTTATGGGATTGCATCGCTGATTCCCTCTTCTGCTTGAGGCTCCTTCAGCCCGTTGCGCTGAGTGGTATCTGCTGGGGTCATTTCCCGGCGCACAACCCACCGCCTGGCTAGCCCCTAAAATAGAGGGCTCATGCCCGCAATATCATTCCAGACCGTCTCCAAAACATTTCAATCTTCGCGGGGTTCTCCCGGTCCAGTTGTGCAAGCGTTGGATCATGTCAGTTTTGACATTCAGCCCGGCGAATTCTTCGGCCTCCTTGGTCCTAACGGGGCCGGTAAAACCACCTTGATCAGTATTTTGGCGGGCCTGTCGCGCGCCAGTAGCGGCCAAGTCTTGGTGCATGGTCACGACGTGGTCAATGACTATGCTGAGGCCCGCCGTCAGCTGGGCGTGGTGCCACAAGAGCTGGTGTTCGACCCTTTCTTCACGGTACGCGAGGCTTTGCGTATCCAATCAGGCTATTTTGGAATCAAAAAGAATGATGACTGGATAGACGAGCTGCTTAGTAGCCTCGGTCTGGCCGACAAGGCACATGCCAATATGCGCCAACTCTCAGGGGGTATGAAGCGGCGCGTGCTGGTCGCGCAAGCGCTGGTCCACAAACCACCAGTGATTGTGTTGGACGAACCCACCGCTGGTGTCGATGTAGAACTGCGTCAAACACTCTGGCAGTTCATCGCCAAATTGAACCGGCAGGGCAGCACCGTGTTGCTCACCACGCATTACCTTGAAGAAGCTGAGGCGCTTTGCAGCCGCATTGCCATGCTCAAGCAGGGCCGAGTGGTGGCGCTGGCGTCTACCTCGGACTTACTTAAAAGCGCGTCGTCCAACGTGCTACGTTTCAAGGTCGACCGCGAGTTGCCCGAGGTGTTGGCGGAGCAAGCGCGCGTGACGGGTCGTATTGTGCAGTTTCCCGCGCACAATGCGCGTGAAATCGAAAACTATCTGGCGGCCGTGCGCGAGGCGGGCTTGGTCGCTGAAGACGTCGAAATCCGCAAGGCCGACCTCGAAGATGTTTTCCTTGAAGTGATGGCTGGTAACACCGTACGCGCTCCTGCGGCAGTGGAGGTGGCAGCATGAACGGATGGCAAACACTGCTTTATAAAGAAGTCCTGCGTTTCTGGAAGGTCGGCTTTCAGACGGTTGGCGCACCCATCCTGACGGCTGTGCTGTATATGCTGATTTTTGGCCATGTGTTGCAAGACCAAGTCAAGGTTTATGGCAGCGTCAGTTACACCGCCTTTTTGGTGCCGGGTCTGGTGATGATGAGTGTGTTGCAAAACGCGTTCGCCAACAGCTCTTCTTCCATGATTCAAAGCAAAATCATGGGAAACTTGGTGTTTTTGCTACTCACGCCCTTGTCGCATTGGCACTGGTTTGTGGCTTATGTCGGTTCTTCCGTGGTGCGCGGTTTGGCTGTCGGCACGGGCGTTTTTGCCGTGACGGTATTTTTTGGTCAACCCGGTTTTGTAGCGCCGTTGTGGATTGTGGTGTTCGCTGTTCTTGGTGCGGCGCTGCTGGGTGGACTGGGTTTGATCGCAGGTTTGTGGGCAGAAAAATTCGACCAGATGGCGGTCTTTCAAAACTTCGTCATCATGCCGCTGACGTTTTTGAGCGGCGTGTTCTACTCCATCCATTCATTGCCGCCTGCGTGGCAAACGGTGAGTCACTTGAACCCGTTTTTTTACATGATTGACGGCTTTCGCTATGGTTTTTTTGGCGTTAGCGATGTTTCTCCTTGGCTGAGCCTGGCGATTGTGGGGAGCGCGTTGATCGTGGTCAGCTGGATCGCTGTGCACTTGCTAAAAGTTGGCTACAAAATTCGCTACTGAAACACCCAAGTCCGCACATCAATATTTCATTGAACTAACTGACCTTATTTTTCAACACCATGACCAGCGACGAACTTCAGGCCCTCATCAGCGCCAACATTGACTGTGAGCACATCGAACTGTCGGGCGACGGTCGGCATTGGTATGCCACCATCGTCTCCAGCATTTTTGAAGGCCAGCGGCTGATTCAGCGGCATCAGCGCGTCTACGCCACGCTGGGCGGTCGCATGCAGTCCGACGAAGTTCATGCCCTGTCGATGAAAACCTTCACGCCCGCCGAGTGGGCTGCGAAAAACTAAAACTAAAGCCAAAACTAAAAAATCATGGACAAGCTACGCATCAAAGGCGGCAAGTCGCTGTCTGGCACGGTTGATATTTCAGGCGCTAAAAATGCCGCCCTACCTGAGCTTTGTGCGGCGCTGCTCACCGACGAGCCGGTCACGCTGACGAATGTGCCGCGGCTGCAAGACGTCTCGACCATGCTCAAGCTGATACGCAACATGGGTGTCACGGCGGAGCAGGGTGCACTGGGTCAGCCTGATGCCGGCAGCGTGCGGATTGACGCGGGCCCGCTGCACACGCCTGAAGCACCGTACGAGCTGGTGAAAACCATGCGCGCCTCGGTGTTGGCATTGGGGCCTCTGTTGGCGCGCTTTGGTCGCGCCCGGGTGTCCTTGCCGGGCGGCTGCGCGATTGGCTCGCGGCCGGTGGACCAGCACATCAAAGGTTTGCAGGCGATGGGCGCCGAGATCGTGGTGGAGCACGGCTACATGATTGCGCGTCTAGCCCCCGGCTTGACGCGTCTGCAGGGCTGCCATTTAACGACCGACATGGTGACCGTGACCGGCACCGAAAACTTCATGATGGCGGCGGCGCTGGCCGAAGGCGAAACCATTTTGGAAAACGCCGCACAAGAGCCTGAGATCGGCGACTTGGCTGAGATGCTGATCAAGATGGGCGCGAAGATTGACGGCCACGGCAGCCGGCGCATACGCATTCAGGGCGTGGCGCGTCTGCATGGCGGCATGCATCAGGTGGTGGCTGACCGCATTGAAACAGGCACTTTTTTGTGCGCGGTGGCGGCGGCTGGCGGTGACGTGGTCTTGCGCCACGGCCGCGCCGACCATCTGGAAGTGGTGATCGAGAAGCTGCGCGAAGCGGGCGCGACGGTCAGCGCTGGTGAGGGTTACATCCGCATTGAGTCGCAGGGCCGTCTCAAAGCGCAGTCGTTCCGAACCACCGAATACCCCGGCTTCCCGACGGACATGCAAGCGCAGTTCATGGCGCTGAATGCCATCTCTCACGGCACCAGCAAGGTCACTGAAACGATTTTTGAAAACCGTTTCATGCACGTCAATGAAATGGTGCGCTTGGGTGCGAACATCCAGATCGACGGCAAGGTCGCGTTGTTGGAAGGGGTTGAAAAACTTTCTGGCGCCACCGTCATGGCGACTGATTTACGGGCCTCGGCCAGCTTGGTGATTGCCGGCTTGGTGGCTGAAGGTGAGACCGTGGTCGAGCGGATTTACCATTTAGACCGTGGTTACGACCAAATGGAAACCAAATTGCGCGGCATTGGCGCAGACATCGAAAGGGTCAAAGGATGATCACGCTGGCGCTGTCCAAAGGACGCATTTTTGACGACATTCTCCCGCTCTTGCGGTCGGCCGGCATCGAGGTGCTGGACGATCCGGAAAAATCACGCAAACTGATTTTGGACACCAACCAGCCCGATCTGCGCGTGGTGTTGGTGCGCGCCACCGACGTGCCAACCTATGTCCAGTACGGTGGCGCAGACTTGGGTGTGGTGGGCAAAGACACGCTGCTTGAATCCGGTAGCCAGGGCTTGTACCAGCCGCTGGATTTGCAAATCGCCAAATGCCGCATCAGCGTGGCTGTGCGAGATGGCTTTGATTACGCCGCAGCGGTACGCCAAGGTGGGCGGCTCAAGGTCGCCACCAAGTACGTGGCCATCTCACGAGATTTTTTTGCCACCAAGGGCGTGCACGTCGACCTGATCAAACTTTATGGCAGCATGGAGCTCGCGCCTTTGACGGGTTTGGCCGACGCGATCGTCGATTTGGTTTCTACCGGCAACACGCTCAAAGCCAACCACTTGGTGGAAGTCGAACGCATCATGGACATCAGCTCTCACTTGGTGGTCAATCAAGTAGCGCTCAAGCTCAAACAAGAGCCGATTCGCCGCTTGATTGATTCACTGGCCCGGGCTGTCGCCGCTTAACATTTTCTTTCCCCCCCAATGAACCTCGCCGCTCAACCTGTCCGTCTGTCCACGCTTGCCAGTAGCTTTGAAGCTGCGTTCAAAGCGCGCCTGCATTGGTCAGCCGACGCCGACGCGGCGATTGAAGAGCGCGTCGCCGCGATTTTGGCTGACGTGCAGCTGCGCGGCGATGCAGCCGTGTTGGATTACACCAGCCGTTTCGACGGGCTGGAGGCGGCCAGCGTGCAGGCCTTGGAGCTGACGCAGGCCGAACTCAAAGCGGCTTTTGAGGGGTTGCCAGAAGCTCAGCGCGCCGCGCTGCAAGCGGCGGCAGCTCGGGTTCGCAGCTACCACGAAGCCCAGAAAAAAGCCTGCGGTGAAAGCTGGAGTTACCGCGACGCCGACGGCAGCTTGCTGGGACAAAAAGTCACGCCGCTTGATCGCGTCGGCATCTACGTGCCCGGCGGCAAAGCGGCGTATCCATCGTCGGTGCTGATGAACGCGATTCCGGCGCATGTTGCGGGTGTTGGCGAAATCATCATGGTGGTGCCAACCCCGCGCGGCGATAAAAATCCGCTGGTGCTGGCGGCGGCTTATGTGGCCGGTGTCACGCGTGCCTTCACTATCGGTGGCGCGCAAGCGGTGGCCGCACTGGCCTACGGCACAGCCACAGTGCCAGCGGTCGACAAGATCACCGGCCCGGGCAATGCGTACGTGGCGGCGGCCAAGCGCCGCGTCTTCGGTACCGTGGGCATCGACATGATTGCCGGGCCGTCTGAAATTTTGGTCTTGGCCGATGGCAGCACGCCAGCCGACTGGGTCGCGATGGATCTCTTCAGCCAAGCCGAGCATGACGAGTTGGCGCAAAGCATTTTGCTGTGCCCGGACGCCGCCTATATCGACGCAGTGCAGGCTGCCATTGACCGCTTGCTGCCGAGCATGCCGCGCGCCGCCATCATCGCCAAATCCCTGAACGACCGCGGCGCTTTGATTCAGACCCGCAGCATGGAAGAAGCCTGCGAGATCAGCAACCGCATTGCGCCGGAGCACCTCGAAGTCTCGACCCGTGACCCGCAGCGCTGGGAGCCTTTGCTCAAGCATGCCGGCGCGATCTTTTTAGGCGCCTACACCAGCGAAAGTCTGGGCGACTACTGCGCCGGTCCGAACCACGTCTTGCCCACCAGCGGCACAGCGCGTTTTTCGAGCCCGCTCGGGGTTTATGACTTTCAAAAGCGTTCCAGCCTGATCGAGGTCAGTCGGGCCGGTGCTCAGGTGCTGGGTCCGGTGGCTGCCGAGCTGGCTTACGGCGAAGGTCTGCAAGCCCATGCCCGTGCTGCCGAGATGCGTTTGAACGACGTACCGCCAATGCGGGGTGCCGCATGAGCACCCTCAACACGGTCAACCCGTCAGCTCAGCTCAGCCCCGAGCTGAAAAAACGCATCCGGCAAGACGTGCAGTCCATGCACGCCTACGCCATTCAGGACTCCGTCGGCATGGTCAAGCTTGACGCCATGGAAAACCCACACCGGCTGCCGGCGCACTTGCAGGCCGAACTCGGTCGGCGTCTCGGTGCGCTCGCGCTGAACCGTTACCCGGACGGCCGTGTCAACGACTTGCGCCGCGCGCTGGCCGACTACGCCGGCATGCCCGACGGCTTTGACATCATGCTGGGCAATGGCTCGGACGAATTGATCTCGCTGCTGTCGCTGGCCTGCAATGTGCCCGGCGGCAGTGTGTTGGCGCCCGTGCCTGGCTTTGTGATGTACGCCATGAGCGCCCAGTTGCAAGGTCTGACTTTCGTCGGTGTGCCACTCACCGCTGATTTCGAACTCGACGAAGCGGCTATGCTGGCGGCCATCGCCGGGCACAAGCCGTCCATCGTCTACTTGGCTTATCCGAACAACCCGACGGCCAATTTGTGGAACGACGCGGTGATTGAAAAAATCATCATTGCCGTTGGCGAACAAGGCGGACTGGTTGTCATGGACGAGGCTTATCAGCCGTTTTCGAGCAAAAGTTACTTAGGCCGAATTTCACGCCACAGCCATGTGTTGCTGATGCGCACGCTCAGCAAGTTTGGCTTGGCTGGCGTCCGTCTGGGCTACATGATGGGGCCGAAGGCGCTGATCGCCGAGATCGACAAGGTGCGGCCGCCCTACAACATCAGCGTGCTGAATTACGAGTGCGCGCTGTTCGCCTTAGAGCACCAAGAAGTGTTTGCCGCGCAAGCCGCCGATCTGGTGCAACAACGCGAGCGCTTGCTCAAAGCGCTGCGCGCCATGCCGGGCCTGACGGTCTGGAACAGCGATGCCAACATGATCCTTGTTCGCATCAATGGAAAACAAGACGGCCAAGCTGATGCCGCCGGACTGGTTTTCGAGCGCCTGAAGGCCGGTGGCGTGCTGGTCAAAAACATTTCTAAAATGCACCCACTGCTGGCCAACTGTCTGCGTCTGACTGTTGGCACGGCCGATGAAAATACGCAACTGCTGGCAACCCTTCAAAAAGCCCTATGAACTCCACCGCCAAGCCTTCTACCGCTTTCGCCCCGCGCACCGCTGAAGTCACGCGCAACACGGCTGAAACCAAAATCACCGCCAAAGTGAATCTGGATGGCACGGGTGCATCAAATCTCAACACGGGCATCGGGTTTTTTGACCACATGCTGGACCAGATCGCCCGTCACGGGCTGATCGACCTGGACATCCAAGCCGATGGCGACTTGCACATTGACGGCCATCACACGGTGGAAGACGTGGGCATCACCTTGGGCCAAGCGGTGGCGCTGGCGGTCGGAGACAAAAAAGGCCTGCGCCGTTACGGCCACGCCTATGTGCCCCTGGACGAAGCGCTGAGCCGCGTGGTCGTCGACTTTTCCGGCCGTCCCGGTTTGGTGATGAACGTGCCCTTCACCAGCGGCATGATCGGCACGTTTGACTCGCAACTGGCCTTTGAGTTTTTCCAGGGCTTCGCCAATCACGCCTTTGTCACCCTGCACATCGACAATCTGCGCGGCGAAAACGCCCATCACCAAGCTGAAACGGTTTTCAAAGCCTTCGCCCGCGCTCTGCGCATGGCGCTCGAGCTAGACCCGCGCATGGCCGGTGTGATTCCTTCCACCAAGGGTTCTTTGTAAACCTCCTGATGCCGACATGACTGTTCTGAAAAAAGTAGCCGTGGTTGACTACGGCATGGGTAATTTGCGATCGGTGTCGCAAGCGGTGTCGCATGTCGCCCAAGGCGCGGGTT
>CANFJF010000023.1 GCA_947447355.1 Comamonadaceae bacterium | reverse complement strand
GATTTTTATCCAGCCGAGCATGACAAAACCCCTCCCGTCATGGCGAGCGAAGTGCGGCCATCCATGACTTCGAGTTCGGGCTCCTGGACTGCCGCGCTAAGCTCGCAGCGACGGCGTTTCTCGCTTTCCATGACCATATGATTTTTTATCCAGCCGACCATGACAAAACCCCTCCCGTCATGGCGAGCGAAGTGCGGCCATCCATGACTTCGAGTTCGGGCTCCTGGACTGCCGCGCTAAGCTCGCAGCGACGGCGTTTCTTGCTTTCCATGAGCATATGATTTTTATTCAGCCGAGCATGACAAAACCCCTCCCGTCATGGCGAGCGAAGCGCGGCCATCCATGACTGCGAGTTCGGGCTCCTGGACTGCCGCGCTACGCTCGCAGCGACGGCGTTTCTTGCTTTCCATGACCATATGATTTTTTATCCAGCCGAGCATGACAAAACCCCTCCCGTCATGGCGAGCGAAGTGCGGCCATCCATGACTGCGAGTTCGGGCTCCTGGACTGCCGCGCTACGCTCGCAGCGACGGCGTTTTGACCTGTTGTTCAAGGTCAGTGTGCGGTATCCGGCCGGATTCGGAAAACTCGCCATGACGGGTCCTCGCCATGACGGATTTTTTTAATCGACATGATGGTTAGAGCGTTGCTCGCCATAAAGAATGGACTGAATCGTAGGGACCGTCACCTATACTCAACAGCCGATTCTTGGCAGTACAGAGTGAACACAATATGCACATCGGCATCGTTGAAGACGACCCAGATCAACTGGGCTTGGTCAGCCTCTGGTTGGAGGCCGCACAGCATTCAGTGCGTGGTTTTGGCACGGCTGCCGACTACCTTGACGCGCTCAAGAAAGAGCACTTTGACCTCTTGCTCATGGACTGGATGTTGCCAGACGGTACCGGTGCAGACCTGTTGCCTTGGGTTCGTGGCAATTTGGGTTGGGATCTGCCGGTGCTGGTGGTGACGGCACGTGAGGACGAAGAAACCGTGGTGCAGGCCTTGCAGGCGGGCGCTGACGACTACGTGGTCAAACCGCTCAAGCAGTTGGAGTTGTTGGCCCGTGTGGCTGCGTTGGGCCGGCGCGTGCGTTCTGGCGGCATGCCTGTGCTGCGTTTGGGCGCCTTCGAAATCGACATCACCCGTCAGCGGCTGACCCTCGACGACGAACCGGTCACTATGACGCAAAAAGAATTTGACCTGTCGGCATATCTGTTTCAAAACCCAGGCAAGCTGCTGTCGCGTGACCATTTGCTCAACAAAATTTGGGGTATCAACGTCGATGTCGACACGCGCACCGTCGATACGCATGTCAGCCGACTGCGCAAGAAGCTCAGCCTTGACGGCAGCAAGGGCTGGAAACTGGCACCCGTGTACGGCGTGGGTTATCGCTTCGAACGGGTTGACCTAACCGCCTAAATCAAGCGTTTAACAATGCGCCAGTGAGTTGGCCCAGCAGGATTCGTTGGCGCTCGTGTTTAACCCGAAAGCTCGCTGCGATTCTTTCGCGTCTCCCCACCAACGTTGACTGTCTGGCATGCTGATCGGCGGCTCAGCGTGACCTTCTTTTGAGACGCAGTAGTCGTGAGACACAAGGGCTTCGCGGACCGTGGCACCAGCACCCACCTTGGCGTAGTCAAACAGCACGCTGCGCTCGACCACGGCGCCTGCCTGGACATGGCAGCCGTTGCCAATCCACACCGGTCCGCGCACCACGCAGCCGGCATCAATGCGGCTGCCGGAGCCGATATAGACCGGTCCTTCAAATTGCACAGAGTCCCACGCCACCCGCGTGTTGAGCCCGACGTGCACGCCTGGCAGCATCTGCAGGCCGGGCAATGTGACGCAGGCCACTTGGCCTTGCATCATGCGTTGCACGACTTGCCAATAGTCCGACAGGCGACCGATGTCCAGCCATTCGAAGTCGTGGCTTTGAGCAAAAAAGGGCAAGCCTTGGCGCACCAGCGCGGGGAATAATTCGCTGCCGATGTCGAACGACCCTTGCGCCGGAATGTGTGCCAGCACCTCGGGCTCAATCAGATAAATACCGGTGCTGGCCTGGCGCGACAGGGCTTGGTGGGGTGCCGGTTTTTCTAGGAACGAGTTCACGCGGCCGTCGGCGTTGGACGCCACGATGCCGTAGTTTGAAACGTCTTGCTCGGCCACTTCACGGGTGATCACGCTGGCGATGGCTCCCTGCGCGCGGTGTGTGGCGGCAGCGGCTTGTAGCTTGATGTCGACCACAGCGTCGCCGCACAGCACGGCGGTGGTGTCGTCGATGAAGCTGCCGAGCTTGTGAATGTGACGCAGCGCACCGGCAGAACCCAAGGGCTCTGGCACGATATGGCCGTGTTTGAAGTGCCCTTCGAACGAGTAACCCATATGAACACCGAAGCGCCGACCATCACCAAAATACTGCTCAATGCGGTGCGCGAAATGACTGGTGTTGACCATGATCTCGGTGATGCCTTGCCGTACCAAGTGTTCGACGATGTAAGCCATCACCGGTTTGCCCAGTAAAGGAATCATGGGTTTGGGTGTGTCAGCGGTGAGCGGTTGCAGTCTGGTGCCGCGTCCTGCCGCCAAGATGATGGCTTTGTTTATCAATGGAAACTTCTCAGTGGGGTTGTCTGGTTGAACTGAATTGATTACAGGTCAATCGAACGGCTGAGTTGTGTCAGGACTGCAAAACTGCAAAGCCTTGAACGGCATCAGCGCAGGTGTTGTGAATTTGGAAGGTGTGTTCCATGCGCATCAGTTCTAAAAGTTTGTTCACGGTGCGTGACAACTCACACAAGTGCAACTGGCCCTTTATGCCGTTGAGATACTGAAGGCATGCGAGCAGCGCACCCAGCCCTAGACTGTCGATGAATTGGACTCCAGCGAGGTCGAGTACAACTTTTTGATTGCTTAGGTGGAGTGATTTCACGGCCTGAAGAAATGCCTGAGCGTTGCTGCCGTCGAGCTTTCTTACCCGCAGTTCGAGAACCAGGACATCATTGAGTTCACGGCGGGGGTTTAAATTCATAAAATTTAAATTAATACAATTAATACAATTAATACAATTAATACAATTAATACAATTAAACCATGGCTTGTAAATTAATTATTGCTGAGTTGTGAAAACTGTTTTGCAACTTTGTGAGCGCAGCTCAATCAGCCTTGATCGTCGGGTCAGATGGTTCAGTTGATGCAGATCGTATTGAGTAACAGTAGATGCAACTTTGACAACGCCATGTTCATGTCAGCTTTGCTGCAACACTCAGCGGCACGTGCAGCATCACTCAATGCTATGTAGCCAAATGAACCCGCGGCGCCGGCAAGGCGGTGCAAGGTTGCGCGCTGAACTTCGCTGTCTTGAACTGCCGCCTCAAGGGCTGACCAGCGTGCAGGTAAGCCCTCTACGAATTGGCGTTGTAACGCAGTGAAACGCCATGTGAAGTTGGCGCTCACAGCCGAAGTCGAAAGGTCAGCAGGTACCACGTCCATGTTTCCAAAAAGGATGTAGATCCCGCGCCAAGGTCATGGGGTCAAAGGGTTTGATGATCAGCCCGGCAGCACCGTGCAAGAGCAGTTGCTCTACCTCGGCGGGCATCGCTTTGGCCGTCATGAAAACCACAGGCACACCTCGCATAATCGGCAATTGACGCAGCGCTTGAAGGGTTTCCTGGCCGCTCAGCCCGGGCATCATGACGTCGAGCAAGACCAAGTCCGGGGCAAAGGCGGTGACGCTGGCCAAGGCCTCACGGCCGCTGGCGCAGCACAGCACGCTCAGTTGTCCGACGGTCACCAGGCTGAGCTCAATCAACATGCGAATGTCGGGATCATCTTCGACACACATCACACGGCTTAATTTCGGCATACTGGAGTCCTGCTCAAAGGTTTGATTGACGCGGGAACACGACGCTGAAAGTAGCGCCAACGTTCAGATCTTCCGATGCTGGCTCGGCGGCGATTTCCCCGCCCATCCGCTCGACCAGCAAGCGACTGATGTAAAGC
Source organism: Comamonadaceae bacterium (assembly GCA_947447355.1). Classification (GTDB taxonomy): domain Bacteria; phylum Pseudomonadota; class Gammaproteobacteria; order Burkholderiales; family Burkholderiaceae_C; genus Polaromonas. The sequence goes on along the minus strand of CANFJF010000023.1, from coordinate 42,436 downwards.
CCCATCCCTGAGTTGCTCTGTCCTGCGTGACGATCCCCTTCGGCCTTCGAAAAAAGTTTGAACAGTTGGCTGCGAAAAGCAGCGTCAATGCCCGGCCCGCGGTCAATCACATGGATGCGTAGCGTTGATGCTGTCACCTCTAGCTTCAGTGTGACCACCCCGCCGTTCGGTGAGTGTTTGATGGCGTTCGACAGCAGGTTCGCCATGATTTGTAAAAACCGATCGGCATCCAGCCTGAGTTCAGTCCTGCCGTGGGTGTCGATGCCTTCTGCTGTTAATTGAACGTCGAGAGTGCTGGCATAGGCCTGGCTGGCCGCCAGCGCTTCATGCAGCAGAAGTCCAACGGGCTGTGAACGCAAGTGCATCACAAACTGGTCGCTCCGAAGCTTGGTCAGGTCAAGGATGTCGTCGACCAGACGCGACAAGCGCTTGCCGTTGCGTTGCGCCACTGTGGCAAGTTGCATGGCCGCAGGGGGCAAACTGCCCGCCGCACCCCCGGCCAACAGCCCTAAAGAGCCCAGTACCGACGTGAGCGGTGTGCGAAGTTCGTGGCTGACAGTGGCGAGGAATTCGTTCTGCATCAGTTCTACTGCATGTTGCTCGGTCAGGTCGCGCAACACCAAGGTGTAGAGGACGCCGCCTTGCTCGCGCCATTCTTTGTAGCTAACTTCTACCATCAGCACGCTACCGTCAACGCGTTGTACGCGGCATTCCCGCTGCGTCAGGAGTTCCTTCAACGGCACGCCCAAAAGGCTCTGACAATCGCCGCTCCACGGCAGCGCGTGGTCAAAATGAGGCCGCGGGTCAAACTGCTCATGGGCCTTGCTGTTCATGTCTTCAACGTTGCCGTTCAGGTCCAGCGTGATCACGGATTCCGTGATGTTGTCGATGATGTCAAGCTGGCGCTGAGCTAACCGTGCCAAGCGCGACTGAAGTGCCTGCAAACCAGAAAATTGCCGCAAATTGGCATCAAGCAAAAGACCGTTGACGGGTCGGGTCAAGTAGGCGTTGGCGCCACTTTTCAGCGCTTGTATCACGTACTCGTCGCCTCGTGATGGCGAGATCAGGATCACCTGCAGCAAGCGGTCATCGTGCAGCAAACGCAATTGGCGCGTGAACTCAAAACCATCCAGCGCCTGTCGCTGCAGATCCACCAGCAACAAGTCGGGTTCGCGGGCCAACACACTGGCAAACGCCTCGCTGGCGCTTTGAACTGAACTCACTTTGTGGCCGGATGCCAGGACCAGCGCATGGAGGGTGGCAAGCGACTCAGCGCTGTCGGCTACCACCAAGATGTCCAGCGCAAAAGGAGGGGGAGTGGTCACGGCAGAAATCATTCTTTTCAATCTTGTAACAACAAGAAACGTTAACACAACTTTAATGATCATCTAAATACATTCCATCTCCTTGCTGAGCTGACTGACCTGCAACTCATGAGCGGTGGGTGGGCCTTGGCTGTTAAAAATATTGGAAGTACTTTCACGCTATGAAATTGCCCACTCAAGTTCAGCAACTGTCTGCAAATGAGCACGACCGTGAATTTTTTGAAGATCTGGGGTTGTGCCAGCGCGGCTTTACCTTGCTGGAACTGCTGGTGGTGATTGTCATCATTGGTCTGCTCGCGGGCCTCGTGGCACCGCGCTACTTTGACCAGGTCAGCAAGTCCAACTCGAAGGTCGCCAAAGCGCAGATCGAGTCGCTGGACAAGGCCTTGGACCAGTACCGGCTCGACATCGGCAGCTATCCGACGACCGAGCAAGGCCTCAACGCGCTGTATACAAAGCCGCAAAACGTGGGGCGCTGGGCCGGGCCTTATCTCAAAAAGCCGGTTCCAGCCGACCCATGGGGCCACCCTTATGTCTTCAAGTCACCCGGAGACCACGGGGACTTCGACATCGTGGCGCTGGGCTCGGACGGGCAGATCGGCGGCACCGGAGAAGCCGCGGACGTCACTTCCTGGGTCGCCGGGCAATAGCCTCTAGCCTCGCCGCCGACACACCATGAGCACGAGCTTTAATCTTATTGCACGCACCCCGCAGGGCACATTGACGTCGTTGTGGATCAAGGCCGCCGATGCTGCATCGGCGACTGAGTTAATTCGCGAGCGCGGCATGCACGTGCTGCGCTGCGAGGCTCGCAGCGGTGACGAGCGCTCCGCTGTGCCGCAAAGCCCCGGGCGCCCTGGTAAGGGTCTGGGGGTGGGCAAGAAACTCGACATCTCGCTGTTCGCGCAGGAACTCGCCTCGCTGGTGACCGCAGGGCTGAGCATCCTAGAGGCCTTGAACACGTTGGCCGAGAAGGAGACTGCGGGGCCGCGGCGCACACTGATCAATGCTGTGGTGCATTCGATCACCGAAGGCCTTGCGCTGTCGACCGCTTTGGAGCGCGCTGGTGAGTTCCCGCCGCTGCTGATCGCCACGGTCACCGCCAGCGAGCAAACCGGTGACATCGCCACCGCGCTGCTGCGCTACGCCGAGTACCAGCAAAGCTTGCAAACCTTGCGCGACAAGGTGATCGGTGCGGCGATTTACCCGCTGCTGCTGCTGGGCGTCGGCACCTTGGTGGTGTTCTTTTTGCTCGGCGTGGTGGTGCCGAAGTTTGCCTTGCTGATCGCCAGCTCCCGCACCGAACTGCCGTGGTCGTCGCGGCTGCTGATGTCATTGGGTCAGTTCGCGTCGGGCCACGCGCAGTACCTGCTTGGGTTCGCCGCAGTGGCCATCGGTGCGGTTGTTGTCGCCGCGCGCACAGCCGCCAAAAGCGGTTTTAAGTCCGGCTGGATAGAACGCCTGGCTTTCGTCGGCCCGCTTGCCCGCCAGTTCCGTCACGCCCAGCTTTACCGCAGCACCGGCATGCTGCTGCGAGGTGGCATTGCCGCACCGCGCGCGCTGCAACTCAGCGCCACCTTGCTCGGTGTAGACGATCAGCGCCGCTTGCACCAAGCCATTGCGCTGGTGCAAGAAGGCAAAGACATCAGCAGTGCGCTCAAGGGCGCGCAACTCGCAGACCACATCGCGTCTAGCATGCTGGCCGTGGCGCAGCGCACAGGCAGTTTGTCGGACGTGCTCGAGCGCATCGCCATGTTTTACGAAGCGCGGCTGCGCCGCTCCATCGATGTCGGCAGTCGGCTCTTTGAGCCGATTCTGATGATCTTCATCGGCCTCGTGATCGGTGCCATCGTGGTCTTGATGTATTTGCCCATCTTCGATTTGGCTTCAAGCCTTCAGTGACCGTATGAACGTTCTAGGTCATCTCGGACAAACGCCTCGTGCTGTGCGCCACGGCCTGCCTGCGCAGGGCGCGCAAGTGCGGGTCTTCTTGAACCCGCGCGATGGCTTGGTGCCGCTGCGGGTCAGCGATGCCGATGAAGCGGTCGCCGAGCAAGCTGGCGCGGAGGCGGGCGATGTTCGGTTGCAGCCTGAGCCGTCCAAGGATGAGATTCTGATGCTTGAGCCAGCGTTGCCAGCGTTGCTAGCGTTGCCAGAGCCACCGCAGCCCTCTGCCGCAGAGCCGCAGGCCATTGAGGCGCGCCGAATGACGCGGAGCACGGTCGTGCTCGACGCCGCACTCGTGCGTTCGGCGCTGACCGACTCGGGTTCGACCCCGCGCATGCAATGGCTCGCCGACAGCACCGCGCTCGACACGGACGACTTCCTCCGCGCCGCCGCGACTTACTTCCACCTTGACGCCATGTCCATCGAGGTGCTGCGCAAACTGGTGCCGGACTTTTCGGTGCTCTCGTTCGTCGAGTGTCAACGTCGCAGCTGTCTGGCCGGCCGGTTGGCCGGCAGTACTGTGCTGACGATCGTCATCACCGATCCGACCGATCAGCCCAACTGGATGTGGTTGGAGGCGCGGGTCCGTCAGTCCGGCCGCGCCGACGTGGGTTTTGCGCTGGCGTTGACGTCGGACCTGCAAGCCTGTCTGATGATTGCCGAAAAAAGCCTGCGGGCGATGGATGGTGTGGACCTTGACAAGGGGCTGGGTGACGTCGCGGCCAGCGGTGCGCTGACGATTTCGATCTCGCACATCGACGCGACGACAAGCCCAGTGGTGCGACTCGTCGACTCGACGCTGTACGACGCACTGCGCACAGGCGCCAGCGACGTGCACATGGAGACCCACAGCAACGGTCTGGTGATCAAGTACCGTATTGATGGCGTGTTGGAAGAGGTCAAGCAGATCGACAACATCGAGATGGCGCACCAAGCGATTTCGCGCATCAAGGTCGTCTCCGAACTCGACATCGCCGAGCGCCGCATTCCGCAGGACGGGCGCTTCAGGGTCGTGGCCGAAGACCGCGAAATCGACTTCCGGGTCTCGATCATGCCCAACCTGCTGGGTGAAGACGCGGTGCTTCGTGTGCTGGACCGCAAGCATCTGACCGGACAGTTTCGGGCCTTGACCCTCGACACGCTGAGTTTTGACGCGGCAGTGATCGACTTCATCCGGAAAATTTCGTTGATGCCGTACGGGCTGCTGCTCGTCACGGGACCCACCGGCAGCGGCAAGACAACCACGCTCTACGCAGCGATCTCTGAAATCAACACGGGGCTGGACAAGATCATCACGATCGAGGATCCGATCGAGTACCAACTCAGCGGCGTGTTGCAGATTCCGGTCAATGAAAAAAAGGGTCTGACCTTCGCCCGTGGGCTGCGGTCTATCTTGCGTCACGACCCGGACAAGATCATGGTCGGCGAAATCCGCGACGCCGAGACGGCGCAGATCGCGGTGCAGGCCGCGCTCACCGGCCACCAAGTGTTCACCACGGTGCACGCCAACAACGTGTTCGACGTGATTGGACGCTTTTCAAACATGGGCGTCGACAGCTACAGCCTGGTGGCGGCGCTGAACGGCATCGTCGCGCAGCGTTTGTTGCGCGGCAACTGCCCGCATTGCAGCGTGCCCACCAGCGTGTCCGAGGACTTGCTCAAGCGCTCGGGCTTGCTGGCCCAACAAGCGATCGGGGCGAATTTTCGCAAGGGGCTGGGCTGTGCCGCGTGCCGGGGCAGCGGCTACAAGGGTCGCCGCGCGATCGCCGAGACACTGCCCATCAACGACCGCTTGCGCGACCAGCTCGTGCAGCGTGCCTCAATCTCGCAGATCAAACAGTCCGCGCGAGCTGATGGCTTCACCGGTCTGCGCGACGCGGCGGTCGCGCTGGCGCTTGCGGGCGAAACAACGCTGGAGGAGATCAATCGTGTCACGCCGGTGGAATGACCGGGTGCGGCTGGTGCTGCGCCCTCAAGGAATTTTCGTTGCTTGCAGCCGCGCCGGGTTGCGCGCAGTCGAGCGCATCACGCGCGATGTCGTGCCCGTCACGGGCCGGTGGAATCGTGCCGAGATGTTTGACGCTGCGGCGGTAGCGCTGGCCGAATTCGACGCGGTGCGCAGCCTGCGCGGTGCGGCGCTGGACGTCGTCGTCGGCGACGAATTCGCGCACCTCGATGTCGTTCGCGGTGACTTCTTTGTGCAGACCGATCAGCAGATCGAGATGCTCGCGCAGACCTGTGTCGCGGAGGTATTGGGCCGCGCTGTCGAACCGAATTCGATACGCTGGCAACTCCAGCAGGGCAGCGAGCACTTGTTGGTGGCCTTGCTTGACGCGCCACTGTTGCAAGCGCTCCATGAGATGGCCGCTGCACTGGGTCTGAGACTGGGGCGCGTCGAGACGCTGTTCGCTGCGTGCTGGAACGCACCTGGCAACCGGCTGATCGCTGCCGGCGAGTGCTTGTTTGCTTGCGCCGAGCTGGGCCACGCGGTCATCGCCACCGTGCAGAAGGGCGTCATCACTGGCCTGAGTCAAGGTGGCATCACGTCTTATACGCATGGACTGGACACGCGTGCCGACCGGCTGCTGGCCTCGCTGGGTCGCGACCCAGCCGCGCTGGAGCACAGCGTGTTGATGGGGTACTTCGATGCCGCTGGGCCGCGTTGGACGCCGCTGGCTTTGCCTCAAGAGTTGCAGGCATGAAGCTGTCAAAAATCTCGTTGAACTTCGGCCCCCCAACGCGGCGCATCCACCAACCGGCATGGTGGGTTGCGGTGCTGGGCGTCTTGTTGGCGATCGCCGCTGCGGCAGATTTGGCGCAGTCGTTGCAGGGCGCGGCGCAGCAAGACGAAGACTTGGCCGATGCTGTGCTGCGCGAACGTGCGCAGGCCCGACCCGAGGCGAGACCTTCGGCGTCGCTCGATCCAGTGGTCATCGCACGCAACCGATCGGCGCTACAGGTATTGGCCCGGCTGAAGACGCCGTGGAATGAATTGCTGAACAACTTAGAAGCCCTGACGGCGGCCCAGGTCGCACTGCTGTCGGTGGAGCCGATGCCGCAAAAGGACAGCGTGCGACTGGTGGTTGAGGCCGCCAGTGCAGACGACATGCTCGACTATCTGGCATCGTTGCAGTCCCGCAGTGGTCTGACGGAGGTCAGCCTGATCTCGCACCAGACGCAGCTGCTCCAGCCCGGCAAGCCGGTACGATTTCAAGTGCAAGGCACATGGCGGTCGCACCCGTGAACCGCTTGCTTCTCCGCTGGCGTCTGAAGCTGCATCGGCATCTTGGGTGGGCCGGTATCGTCGCGGTCGTCTTCATCACGGCAGCCGCGAGCCTGTGGATCGGGTCACTGCAGTTGCAGCAGCGTTCGAAAGTCCTGGCGCAGACCCTGTTGCAGTCCCGTTTGCTGCATCCAACGAGTGCCCTCGTGAAGGTGCCCCCCGCAGCGTTGGAGCCGTGGCAACAACTCAGCGCGGAGTTGCCCGCTTTTGCCAGCAATGCTGGCGATCTCAAGCTGATCTTCGCGCTGGCCAAGCGCCACCACATGGTGCTCGACAAGGGTGACTATCAGTTTGTGCGCGATCCGCAGTTGCGGTTCACGAGCTTCGGCGCCTTGTTTCCCATGCGCGACAACTATGCCAACGTCAAGGGCTTCGTCGCCGATGTGTTGCAGGCCTTGCCACACGCCGTGCTCGAAGAACTTTCATTCGACCGCGGCGATGCTTCGAGCCTGCAGCTCAATGCACGTGTGCGCCTGACCCTTCTCTACCAAAGGGATGCTGAATGAAAAAAGAACTTTTGTCCGGCCACAGCTTGATCTTGGTGCTGGCGGGTTTGGGCAGTTTCATCGGCGCGGTCCAGCTGGCGCCAGGACATGAAGGGCCCGAAGTCATCGAGGCCACCGACGCTGTGTCGACGCGACCTCAGCAGGCTAAGCCGGCGAACCCAGAAACCGCTGGCTCTATCGACGCTGCTGCTCCGGCCACACCGCGTCTGACGACCGACGCCCCGCAGGCCGATCTGTTCGGACCGCGCAGCTGGCTGCCACCGCCACCCCCACCGCTTGTGTCGGTAGTCGCTCCAGCACCACCACCGGCGCCGACGGCACCCCCTTTGCCTTTCAGCTTTATCGGCCAGATCGACAACGGCGGCGGCGCACCCAAGGCATTTTTGAGCCACAGCGAAGCTCTGCACATCGTCGCCGCGGGGGACCTCGTCGAAAAGGTTTACCGCGTCGAATCCATCACGCCGACCCAGGTGGTCTTGACCTATCTCCCCATGATGCAAGCGCAATTCATTAATCTGACCGGACCGGCCCGATGAACATCCCTTTGAGGCCTTTGCCAGTGAGCCACTTGAGCGCGCCAATGACCAAGCGGCACCTTGTGAGCCGCCTGTTGCTTGCCCTGAGCAGTTTGATGCTGGCCAGCTGTGCCGGCACTTGGCATCATTACGATGGCATGCGTTTGACGGCCGCCGGCCAGCGCGACGAAGGCCTCGAACAGTTGCGCGCGGCCCATGCCGACGAACCCAGCAATCCGCGTTTTGAGATCGACTTGCTGAAGCAGCAGAACGCGTACGCCCGCGACTTGATCAAGCAGGCTGACCTGGCCCGAGAGCAGGCCCGCAGAGACGAGGCGCTCGCGCATTACGAACATGCTCTCAAGGTCGACCCGAGCAGTGACCGCGCACGTCAAGGTCTGGCTGCACTGAAAATCGAGGTGCGGCAATCTAAACAACTGGCCGAGGCTGATAACCTGCTCAAGGATGGGCAGCTCGACGCGGCACGCTTGCGCATCAAGGGTGTTCTCACCCAGAGTCCCAACAACCAGGATGCGCAACGCCTGCTTGATGCCGTCAGCGAAGCCCAAGACAAGATCAACAGCGCGAAGTCCGCGCGCTTGGCGGCACAGTCAGTGCTGCGCAAACCCGTCTCGCTGCAATTCCGTGACGCCAATCTGAGAATGGTTTTTGAAGCGCTGTCGCGCACCACGGGACTGAACGTCATCTTGGACCGCGATGTGCGGGCAGACCTCAAGACCACCATCTTTGTCAAGGACGCCACAGTCGAGGACACGGTCGACTTGATCCTGCTGCAGAACCAGCTTGAAAAGCGCGTCATCAATGCCACCACGCTGCTGATTTATCCCAGCACGCCGGCCAAGCAAAAGGACTACCAAGACCTGCAGGTCCGCATGTTCAGTGTCACCAACGCCGACGTCAAATACTTGCAGACCTTGCTCAAGAGCGTGCTCAAGTTCAAAGAGGTCTCGGTGGACGACCGCACGGGCATGCTGGTGATTCGCGACACCCCGGATGCCATCGCGGTGGCCGCCAAGGTGATTGCGGCGCACGACGTGGCAGATCCCGAAGTCATGCTCGAGGTCGAGGTGATGGAGATCTCCAGCAATCGCGTCAGCAATCTGGGGGTGCAGTTCCCAACGTCGGTCACCCTGTCGGTACCATCGTCGAGCTTGACCGTTGGGGGACTCAAGGCCTTGGCCCCCAGCAGCTTGATCACGTCGCCGCTGTCGGGGACGCTGAACCTGCAATTACAGGACGTCGATACCAACTTGCTGGCCAGCCCGCGCATTCGTGCCCGCAACAAAGAAAAGGCGCGCATCCTCATCGGCGACCGCATCCCGACCATCACCAACACGGTGACGCCAGTGACGACTGGCACGCCAGTGATCACCGGCACTGTGACTTACCAGGAAGTCGGCCTGAAGCTGGAGTTCGAGCCGCAGGTTTACAGCAACCATGACGTCGGCATCAAGATCAATCTGGAAGTCAGCAACATCGTCCAGCAGTTCACCGACGCACAAGGCGGCAGGTCCTACCAGATCGGCACGCGCAATGCGCAGACCAGTCTGCGGCTGCACGACGGCGAGACCCAGATCTTGGGCGGACTCATTTCGGACGCGGACCGCAACAGCGCCGACTTGATTCCAGGCCTGGGTCACTTGCCAATGATCGGTCGCTTGTTTGGCAACAACAACGGCTCGCGTGGAAAAAGCGAGATCGTCATGTCGATCACGCCTCGCATCGTGCGTGCGCCAGCGGTCAACGATCCGGAATTGCGCGAAGTGTTCTCTGGCACCGAGTCGAGTATGCGCGAGCGACCGCTGCGGCTTGAAGCCATTGGCGAGTTGCGCCTGCCAGGCTCGAATCCAGCGACACCGGCTGTGGTGCCAAGCGCACCGACTGCGCCTGGACCGTCGGCGCCAGCACCCGTTCCCGCGCCAGCGATAGCCCCAGCGCCTGTATCTGCATCCGCAGTAGCGCCTGTCGTTGTTCCAGCGGCTGCACCTGCCGCGCCTCCCGCCGCTGCAGCGCAGGCTGTCAACCCGGCGCCGGCTGAGCCGGCGCCCGAGCTCTCGCCCGCTGAACAGCTTCGCAACAGACGCCGTCCGCCGATCGTGCCTTACCTCGGCATCGTGCCGACTCCCGCGCAAGCTGCACCGCCCACTCCTGCGCCACCGCCCGCATCGACCGTCACCGCACCCGAAGCGCCGAGCGCATCGCTACCGATCAACGCTGCGCAATCGCACTTCAATTTAGCGGCAGCTGACTTGGCTCACTCGGGACCAGCATCCGCATGATGGCTACTTTCCATGAGCACATGATTTTCCGTACCGGCTTCGATAGCACGGCTTGCGTCATGGCAAGCGCAGCGCGGCCTGTCCCTTTTCCATCATGGCAAGCGCAGCGCGGCCTGTCCCTTTCCCGTCATGGCGAGCGCAGCGCGGCCTGTCCCTTTCCCGTCATGGCGAGCGCAGCGCGGCCATCCATCTTGGAGGTTCGCGGTGATGGACTGCCGCGCTACGCTTGCAGTGACTGCATCTGGGTGGTGGCTCGCCTTGACGCAATTTCTGGCTGTCGACGAGCCAATTGTTCAAGGTGTGTCTGCGGTGTCTGAGCGTATTCAGACCCTTCGCCAAAGTACCCGCCGCACTTCAGCAGGCGGGTTCACATTGATTGAACTGCTCGTCACGCTGGCGCTGGTGGGTTTGGTTGCGCTGGTGGCTGTGCCGCTGGCCGAGGTCAGCTTGCTGCGACAAAAGGAGTCCGAATTGCGCCTGAACTTGCGCACGATCCGTGCCGCGCTGGATGCTTATAAAGCGGGCGTCGACGCGGGCGAGATCGCTCGTGACACCGGCGCCTCGGGCTATCCGCCGACGTTGGAGGTGTTGGTGAACGGTGTGGACGCCTTGGCCAAGCCGGCTCCGCCCGGACCGAATGCGGGCACGTTGGTGCGCACATCGCCGCAGTGGGATGCGCCGGGGCTCCCGAACGCAAGCACGCTGACGCGCACATCGCAGCTGTGGGATGCACCGGCCACGCCGACGGCAGCGGCGAACGCGCCGGCCAAGCGTTATTACTTTTTGCGCAAGGTGCCACGCGATCCTTTCGGCGATGACGCTGCGGCTGCCCCATCACAGACTTGGGTGTTGCGCAGCTACGCCAGTCGGCCAGACAGTCCGCAGCCCGGCGCTGATGTTTTCGACGTGATGTCGAAGTCCAATCGAACTGCGCTGGACGGCACGCCGTACAGCAGCTGGTGAACGTGCCAACCATGCAACGTCGACATGGCCCAAGCGCCCGACATGGCTTCACGCTGATCGAGCTGATGGTGGTGATGGTGCTGATCGCGCTGCTGCTGACCCTTGCCGTGCCGCGTTACTTTGGCCTGATCGACAGCGGGCAAACCAAGGTCCAGCAACAGAACCAAGCTGTGATGCGCGATGCCATCGACAAGTACTACGGCGATCAAGGTCGCTATCCGGACACGCTCAATGACTTGGTGATGAAGCACTACCTGCGCGAGATTCCCGTGGACCCGGTGACACAGACGCGGAACTGGATCACGGTGGCGCCGCGTGACAGCGGTCAGGGTGCGGTTTACGACGTGACGCCGATAAAACCGAACGTGCCGAATATGCCGATCACACCCACCGACCAGGTATCCCCCGCGCCATGAGGTCCGCACGCGCAGGGCGCAGCCCATGTCAAGCCCAGCTGCATCGTCAGCGCGGGATTGTGCTGCTCGCGCTGATGATTTTGCTGGCCTTGGGGGGGCTGACCGCGATGATCGCCATCGATATTTGGCAAGTCTCGCGCCAGCGCGAGCGCGAGCAAGCCTTGTTGTACATCGGCGCGCAGATGACGAAGGCGCTGGAGCATTACTACTACTCAGCGCCAGCAGGCCAGCCGCGCTTGCTGCCATCGTCATTGGGGGACTTGCTGCAGGACCCACGATTTCAGGCGCCGGTGCGACATCTGCGTCGCATTGATACCGACCCCATGACCGGCGACAACGCCTGGATGATGGAGCGTGTCGGCCGGGGCGTGGGCGTGCACAGCCTGTCAGAGGCTGAGCCTCTGAAGCAGGCGGGCTTCAGCAGCGCACTCAGCACCTTCAATGGCAAGAAGCGCTACAGCGAGTGGGTCTTTGTGTTCACGCCGCCGCTCATCGCCGGCAATGTTCAATCCGCTCCGGTTATCAATCGACCGGGTGCATCCGTCCTCCAATCAACGCCACTATCGAAGGGCAATCCATCATGGCGCTAGGTGTCGTTCTCGTCGATGCAATGGCACTCTTCCGGCACGGCGTTGGCGCCTTGCTCGCAGGCTTGCCAGAGTTCAATGTGCTGGGCGATTGCAGCGATGGCAAAGCCGCGCTGCAGTTGGTGGGGCGGCTCAAACCCGACCTGATCGTCATGGATGCGTCGCTGCCGGGTCTGAGCGGCATCGACGTCACGGTGCAACTCAAGCGGCGCAGTCCCGAGGTCGGCATCGTCTTGCTGACCGAGCACAAGTCGGGCGACTACGTCCTGGAAGCGCTGCGCGGTGGGGCCGATGGCTACGTTCTGAAAACATCGTCATTCGACGAACTGGTGGCTGCCATGCGCAGCGTCGCGCGGGGCAAGAAGTTTCTGAGTCCGGATGTGTCGGCCTTCGTCGTCGACAGTGTGTTGCATCCCAAGCCGGCCACGACCCAGCGCTCCGGGCTTCAGTTGCTCACCCGGCATGAGCGAAGCATCATGCAGTTGATTGCCGAGGGCTGCACCAACCGGACGGCAGCAGAGTTTCTCAGCAGAAGCCCGAAGACCGTCGAGAAGCACCGCTCCAACCTGATGCGCAAGCTCGGCCTGAGCAACAGCACTGAGCTGGTTTTGGTGGCGATGGAAATGGGACTGATCGAGCGGCCCGACTCGGTTTCTCGGCTGATGAAAAACGCCAGTCAGCCGATCCCGGAATGCACCGATTGAACCTGAACCCCTAGCGGGTGGCCATCAATGTCCGGTAGTGGCCTACCAGATCTTCCGCCGAGGCCAAGCCTTCAATGCGTAACCAAGGCTGACCCGGTGCCTTGCGAAACAAGGTCAGCGGTTCATGGTTCATCTTGTCGCCCCTGAAAGCCGCGAATGCTTTTTGCGCGGCAATGCTGTTGGCTGCCGTACCGGTGTAGAAGTTCCACTGTGCACCGGCCCCATAGCGCACTGCATAGTCTTTCAAACGCGCTGGCGTGTCGTGCTCCGGATCGATCGAGATCGAGACCATATGCAGTTTCGCACTGTCAACGCCGAGTTTTTGCTGCACGCTCGTGAAGACGTGGCTCATGACCGGACAGATCGTCGTGCAGCTCGTGAAGATGAAGTTCATCAGCACCGCGCGGGGGTCACTGAGTTCGGTGGCCAGGTCGACCGCACGACCGTCAGCGCGAACCAACTTGATGGAGGGCACCTTGTAGTCAACGGTCTTCGCCGTTGTGGCAGTTGTGGTCGAGCCAGCGTGCATCATGTGGTGATGATGCGCATGCGGATCCATCGGCGAATCCGCAGCGCGGACGGTTTGTACGCCTAGGCTCAGAGCGGTCGATGTGCCGGCCATGGTCAGTGTCCTTCCTAGGATGCTTTCCAAGAAAAGCCTTCGATGTTGACTATGTTTCATGACGTTTCCTTTGTATTTGATGGAGGACTCATTGAGCTGAGGAAGGACCGGACTTGGCTGCATTGATCTTGGGTGACTCGTCGAACTTTTTCTGGTTCGCCTCGTTCTCGGCCTGGCGGGCCGCGATCATCTTGCGGCGCACGGTGGTCTCGAGTTCACTGACCCGTCGGCGTACGTCGGCTTCAGACATCTGCATCGGGCCGCTCTGGCTGGCATCGCGCAGGCCTCGGATCAGCTGCTCAAGGTCGAAGGCGACGTTCTGCGCTTTGAAGTTGCGGACCATGTCTGCGCCCACGGCGTAACTGGTCAATTCCAGCGGCGTAGCCATGCCCGGCATGCTGCGTGCGGCAGCCGGCGATTCTTGTGCAGCAGCGGCCGTTGTCAGCAAGAGCAGGGTGGTGGTCACGGCTAAGGATCTGAGATTCATAAAGAGCTCCAAGGGGTGGGTGTTCAGGGTTTTTAGATTGAAAAATTGACAGCGATCATGGGACGATCCAGTCGGAATCGGCCACCAACGCGCCGTCGGCATCGACATGCACGATGTACGCTCCTTTGGACGCGAAGCGTTGGCCGGGACCGAGCGACAGGCGCGGATAAATCGACGTGCCGGTGCTGTCGCCCAGGGCAAACGCGCGACGTTGGGTCGCCATCGCGTTGGACGCATCGGTGGCCGTCGTAGCGTGCGCGAGTTCTGCATTCACGACCGTACGACCTGCGCGGCCCAGTGTGTGGCGGTCACGGCTTTCCTGTTCGGCCTTGCCGCTCTCACGCTTGCTCACCATGTCCTGCGCGCGCTCAATCAAGTAGTCGCGGTAGAGGTTGTCGAGCATGTCCTGCAAGGTGTCGGTCATCATATTGAGGGCAAAAAACAGCTCAGATTGCAGCGCTTCGTCTACCAGCGGAAGGTTGCGCAGTTTCAGCCAGGAATGCAGGTAAGCCAAATTAGCCTCGCGCTTGTGCGGTAGTTCGTAGGGGTAGATCCACTGCACCACCGACCGCCACTCGGGCGCAAGGTGCAGTTGGGTGCTGGTTTGGGTCAGACTGCTCGACAGGTAAAACTTGACACCGTTCGGAGGTGTCATGCCGGTGAGCCACGGCAGTTGTGTGGCGTCCAGCCACAAGGCGACAGCGTCACCCGCGCGCACCTGCTGCAGCGCGCTGCGCAAACCAGAGGCGCCCGCATCCGTTGCCAAGGTCAGGCTTTTCAAGCTGTGTCCTTGCGCGCGCGCGCTTTGTTCAAAGGCCTGTGCCGCCACCGCACCGGCTTGGCCGGCATGCAGTTGCAGCCGCCGCTTGGGTGCGGACTTGCCTTTGATGTCGAGCAGTTCGCGCGCCAACACCGCGGCCTCTAGCGCCACGCCGCGTGAGAAGTACAGGCCATAAGTGGCATGCGCACCTGCAGCCGCATCTGCCTCTGAATTTGCGGCCGACGGTACGCCGACGCTTGGAAACCAGCAGGGCACATGTTGCGCCTGACAAAACGCATCCACGGGCGCCCAGGTCGAATCGCTGAGTCCCGAGAGCAGTGCGAAGACCGGCCAGTCGCGGTGACGTTGTTGCAACTGTGGGCCCCAAGTTTGCGGTGCCCCCGTCAGCTCCCACACCTGCAACTCCCAGCGACGCTCGGTCTGGGTGACAAAGCTGGCCGCCGATGACATGTACCGTTTGCGCGGCGCTGTGCTGCTGTTCTTGGCCACCAGCGCCGACTGCAGCATGGCCTTGAAGATGGCGCGACGCGCATCCGGCACATCGGGCGTGATGACTGCGGCAAAACGAATCGTCTGCTGGCTGACGCCGGGCGAATAGTCGGACGACAGCTGCTGCAAATAAGCCTTGAGTGCAGCCATGTCTTTGGCGTCGAGCGAAAAATGCGGCATCACTGCGCTCAGCGGGCGCCCACCGACACCAACCCCTTGGCGCAGCGCCAAGGCCAGTGTTTCATCGCCATAGGGGGCGTGCGTCTGGTTGAGCGTCTTGCCGCGGCGCCCGTCCATATTGGCCATCACCAGATCGCCTTCTTGGGCAAACAGAAAGCGTCTTCCGATGGGCGACACAGGCTGCGATCCTTCCACACTGCCCATGCCGCTGGCACGGTGGCAACCGATGCATGCCGCCTGCGGCCCGCTCAACATGACGCCCCCATTTTGTGTGGCCTGCACGGGTTTGCCCGACACGCGAACACCATCGACATACATGCGCCGACCCTGTTCCACCAGGTCCGGCTCTGCCGCAGTTGCACCCGCCGCCATCAGCAGCAGGGCAGGCAGCAAGGCCAGTACGACACAAGGCCGAAGGGTCGCCAGCATCATTGTTTTGAAGGCACCAGGCCGACCAGTTCCATGTCGTACACCAGCAGCTCATTGGGGCCAATGTCACTGCCTACGCCGCGCTCGCCGTAGGCCATTTGCGGCGGGATCCACAGCGTCCAATGCGACCCCACCTTCATCTGCTTGATGCCGGCGCGCAGTCCGTTGAACAGGTCATAGAGCTTGGCCGTGCCGGGCCGATCGCCCTCGGTGCCATCAAATTGGGTGCCGTTGAGCAGTGTTCCCCGGTACTTGATCTGCACGCCATCGGCGTCCTGTGGCTGCGCGCCTTGCCCGGCGCGCAACACCTTGTATTGCACGCCGCCGGCCAGCATCAGAACGCCTTCTTTGGCCTTGTTGTTTTGTAAAAATTCTTCCGCCTTTTTGCGGTTCTCAACCGTCAACACTCGGGTGTTCGACGCCATGCGCTGGCGCACCTGATTTTGGAATTCTGCAATGACCTTACGAAATTCCTTTTCGGACAGCTGCGGGCGTTCGCCGGACAAACCGTCCTGCATGCCGCGCAGCACCATGGCGGGCTCGAACTGCGATTCATTTCGCTTGAAGTTACGCGCCACTTCCAGCCCGATGCTGTAGCTCAACTTGTCCTGCTCGCGCAGTTCCTGCCGCTCATCGGCGTGGGCGGACATCGTCATCATGGCCATGGCCACCATCGAGGCGATGCCCCATTTTTTTGTCATGTTCATGGATCGTCTTGGTTGGCTTCGGAGGCTAAAAAACGGCGCCGCCTTCGAAGGCGGCGCCGTTGCTGCCTAGCGGTTGTTTACTTCAGGAAAAGTCCCGCCACCGTCAGGGTCGCACCGTTGGCCGAGTTGCCGACAGCGTTGACCGAGCGGACCCGGAAGTAGGCTGATGCCGTCGCTGCTGCGGGTGAGGTCGTGCCCCGGGCCACAGCGGCAAACGTGGCCGTTTGCACAGCGGTCAAGGCGGTGCCCACGGGAACCGTCACTGTCTGCGTGACCAAGCCGGTGGTGAAGCCGGTGTTGGTGGCGTAGTCAATGTAGAAGGTCGTCACCGGTTGGCCGTTCAGCGTGTTCGCCGGTGGCGTCCAGTTCACCGTCACCGTGTCAGTGGCCAAGCTGGCGGTGTTCAGCGTCGCTGTGCCCAAGGTCGGCGCAATCGGCGTGGCTGCCACGGTGTTGACCACCGTTTTGTTGGCGCCCACTGCTGACAGACCACTCAGGTTCACTGCTTTGACGTTGAAGTTGTAGGTGCTGCCCACAACCGTTGTTGCCGCGTAGCTGGTCGCTGTGGCGGCCAGGGGTGTTGCGTTCAACAAAGTGGTGCCGTTGTAGACGTTGTAGCCCGTGATCGCTGGGGCGCCTGCGGCCACTGTGGCTGCCGTCCAAGACAGCGTGGTCGCCGTCGGGCTGACAAAGGTGGCCGTCGGTGCTGCGACCATTGTTGGCACGGTGTTAGACACCAACACCGAGGCCGATGCGATCGATGGTCCCACCAAGTTCAGCGCCTTGACGTTGAAGTTGTAGGTGGTGCCCACAAACGTCGCTGCCGCGTAGCTGGTCGTCGTAGCCGCCAATGGCGCACCATTCAGCAAGGTCGTGCCGTTGTAAACGTTGTAGCCGGTGATCGCCGGCGCACCTGCGGCTACCGTTGCTGCCGTCCAAGACACCGTGGTCGACGCTGGGCTGAGCACCGTAGCCGTCGGCGTCGCCACCGTCGTCGGCACGGTGTTGGAAAAGTTCACCGCCGCAGAGGGGGCTGAGAGTCCTGTCAGACTCACCGCCCTGACGATAAAGCTGTAGCTACTGCCAACGACCGTGGTGGCGAAGTAGGAAATCTGGTTGGATGCCAGAGGCGTTGCAGTCAGCAGCGTGGTGCCGTTGTAGACGTTGTAGCCGGTGATCGGTGAGGCACCAGCGGTCACCGTTGCAGGCGTCCAGGTCACCGTGGTCTGAGTCGGGCTAAAAATGGTCGCTGTGGGCGTGGCGACCGTCGAGGGCACGTTGTTGGAAATACTCACTGCTGTGGAGGCGGCTGATAAGCCTACCAAATTGACCGCCTTCACCGTGAAGCTGAAGGTGCTCCCTGCCACCGTTGTCGCCGTGTAGCTGGTCGCTGTGGCGGCCAGGGGTGTCGCGTTCAACAAGGTGGCGCCGTTGTAGACGTTGTAGCGCGTGATCGCCGGGGCACCTGCAGCCACTGTGGCCGCCGTCCAGGACACCGTGATGGATGTCGGGCTGACGATGGTCGCCGTGGGTGTGGCCACCGTTGTCGGCACGGTGTTGGAAACACTCACGGCCGTCGAGGCGGTGGATGCGCCCGCCAGATTCACGGCTTTGACGTTAAAGCTGTAGGCAGTGCCCACGACCGTTGTCGCTGCGTAGCTGGTCGCTGTGGCGGCCAGGGGTGTTGCGTTCAACAAAGTGGTGCCGTTGTAGACGTTGTAGCCCGTGATCGCCGGGGCACCTGCAGCCACTGTGGACGCTGTCCAAGACACGGTGGTCGAGGTTGGGCTGACCACGGATGCCGTAGGCGTCGCCACTGTGTTGGGCACGGTGTTCGAAACACTCGCCGCCGTCGAGGCCGCCGATGCGCCCACGATGTTCACCGCCTTGACGTTAAAGCTGTAGGCCGTGCCAGCGACGGTTGCTGCCGCGTAGCTGATCGCCGTGGCGGCCAGTGGTGTTGCGTTGAGCAACGTGGTGCCGTTGTAAACGTTGTAGCCCGTGATTGCTGGGGCGCCTGCGGCCACTGTGGCCGCCGTCCAAGACACGGTGGTCGAGGTCGCGCTCACAAAGGTCGTCGTGGGGGTGGCGACTGTCGTCGGCACGGTGTTGGAAACACTCACTGCCGTCGAGGCGATCGAGGAACCCGCCAGACTCACCGCCTGAACAGTGAAGCTGTAGCTGCTACCCACCACCGTTGCCGCTGCGTAGCTGGTCGCTGTGGCGGCCAGTGGTGTTGCGTTGAGCAAAGTCGCGCCGTTGTAGACGTTGTAGCCGGTGATCGCTGGCGCGTTGGCGGCCACTGTGGCTGCCGTCCAAGACACCGTGGTCGAGGTCGGACTGACCACGATCGCTGTGGGCGTGGCCACCCTGGTCGGCACGGTGTCGGAAACAACCACAGCAGCCGAAGCGATAGATGAACCGACCAAATTGACCGCCTGGACGGTAAAGCTGTAGTTGGTACCTGCCACCGTTGTCGCCGCGTAGCTGGTCGCTGTGGCGGCCAGTGGTGTTGCGTTCAGCAAGGTGGTGCCGTTGTAGACGTTGTAGCCCGTGATTGCTGGCGCGCCTGCGGCCACTGTGGCCGCCTTCCAAGACACCGTGGTCGATGTCGGGCTGACCAGGGTTGCCGTAGGCGTTGCCACCGTGGTGGGGACGGTGTCAGAAAAAACCACCGCATTCGAGGCGACCGACAGGCCCACCACGTTCACCGCCTTGACGGTGAAACTGTAGGCACTGCCCAAGGCTGTGGTGGCCACATAAGACGTGGCAGTCGCGGCCAACGGGGTTGCCGTCAACAGTGTCGCGCCGTTGTACACATTGAAACCGGTCACCGCAGGATTGGCCGCCAACGCGGCTTCAGACCAACTCAAGGTCACGGCCGTGGGTGAGTTGAAGACTGCCGCGGCTTGCACCGGTGCTGCTTGCACCTGGTCAACCAAGCTGATGGTGTTCGATGCCACGCTGCTGCCGATAAAGTTGACTGCCTTCACGGAGAACACATAGCTGTTGCCCGTGATCGTGGTCACATTGGCCGAGGTGGCTGTGGCGGCCAGGTTGGCACCCATTTGCACAGCGGCGGCGCCGTTCACCGAAGCCCAGACTTGGTAGCCGGTCACGGGCGGTGCGGTGGCAATTGGTGTTTCCGACCAGGTCACAGCGGTCGCCGTGGCGCTGGTCATGTTTGCGGTGAGCAACACGGGAGCGGCTTGCACCACCAGGTTGGCTGTCGTGGTCCCGGTTGAGGCCGATGGTCCCACGATGTTCATGGCCAACACGATGTAGGTGTGAAGGCCTGGCACGGTGGTGTCGGTGTAGGTTAAAACGCCCGCGGCGAGGGTCCTCACCAGCAAGCCGTCACGGTAGACCTGGAAGCCGGTCAAGGCCGGACCGGCGTTGACGGTCTCGGTCCAGTTCAGCAGCACGGTCGGTGCTGCAGCCGTTCCGCCGATCACATTGGCGGCCATCACCGGTGCGGTTTGCACGGTGTAAGCGGCGCTCTGCGTGGCCGATGGGATTGACGCGATGGCGACAGTGCCCACCGTGGCTGTGGCCACGATGCGATACAGGTAGGTTGTGCTGGCCACCACCGTGGCATCTCTAAAGGTCACCACCGTGTTGCTGGCGGTGGTGCCTACCTGAACCCAGGTCAGGCCATTGTCAGCAGAACGCTGCACCGCATAGCCGCTGACCGGGGCCACGCCGGCCACCCAAGTGACTGTCACGGAGCCGGCGGCGATCACCGGCGTTGCCGTGAAGGCGGGCGCTGCAAGCACGCCGATGACCGGCACAGACACGGTCACGGGCGCCGACTTGTTGATCGGGCCGTTGGTGGCAATGACTTGGTAGGTGTAGGCGCTGTTGGCGGCGACTGTGGTGTCGACAAAGGTCGATGCCGTCACCGTGCTGGACAGCACGGTGAAGACGGTGGAGGCGTTGGTGCAATTGGCGTTGAGTGCGGTTTGCAGGCAACGGGTCACGGTGAAGGACGTGAAGGTTCCGGCGGCCGGGGCCGTCCAGTTCAGGGTGGCGGAGCCTGTCCCTGGCGCAGTTTGCACGCCGGTCAGCCCGGAGATGATGCCGGCTGCTGCATAAGGCGTGGTCACCACGGCGGTGGATGCGGTGCCGATGTTAGGACCGTTGACCCACTGCACGCTGTAGGTGTAGCTGGTGTTGGCTGCCACCGTGGTGTCGACAAAACTCGTCGTCACGCCGGCGGGGACCGCCAACGTCACCATGCCTGCGGTGCTGGTACGGGTGATGATGTAGGCCGTGGTCGAGCTGCCGAGCGGCTGCACCGGCCAGCTGACGGTGACCGAGGTGGGGCTGGTCGCCAACAGGCTCACCGCACCGACGGCTGGCGGCAACGCATTGGACGAAAGAATAGTGACGGCACTGGCAGCGCCCACGCTGGTGCCGTTGAGGATCTGCACCGCATAGGTGTAGGTATGACCGGCGACCGCAGTGGCGTCCAGGTAGCTGGTGACAGGTGACAAGATGGTGCCGGAGAGTGGGTTGATCACCTGGTTGATCTGGAACACCGCTGGCAACCCAGCCACCAAAGGCGCTGCCGAGATGTCGGTCCGCGTGATTTGGAAAGCCGTGATGAACTGTGTCGATGCCGGTGCGAGCCAGTTCAACTGGATCGATGCGCCGTTGACGGTGCTGGCGGTCGGCGCGGCTGGCATGGCAGGTGCGGGCGCCCAAGTCGTGTTCGCCACGACTTGCGTGGTGGCACTTTGCAGCGTGCCGTTCATGCCGACGATCGAGTAGGTGTAGGTGGATGTCTGCTGCACACCTGGGTCGGTGAAGGTGGTGGCATTGCCCGGCACGGTGAAGCTCACTGGCAGTGTCGCCGTGCCGGTGGCCGTGAAGCCGCCCGTCCGGGTGATGACGTAACCGCTGGCTGGTGCCGTTGCCGATGTCCATGTCAGGGTCACCGGAAAGCCGCCGATGATCGCGGCTTGGCCGGTGGCCACCACCTCATTGACCGTCGGGTTCCACGCTCCCACAGACGCGACCAGCGTGTTGACCGAACTGGGCGCGCCTACCGTGGTCGAGGGCAGTGAATAACCCGCCGAGTTGAAGGCCACGACACGGTACTGCGTCGTGGGCACCGGCGTGACCACATCGGTCCACGAGGTGGCGTTTGCCGGCGTCACCGTGACCATTGAATTGGCAGGATTCTGGGTCGCCTGGACCGCCGTTTGCGGGATGGTCGACGGCAGTGCTGGCGTGGTCCAAGCGCCGTTGACAATGTTGGAGTTCCAGGTGGTGCCGTTGTCCGAACGCTGGACGATGAAGCCGTTTTCGTTTTTCTTGTTGCCCAGCGTTGTTGCCACGGCCGCCGGGGTCGGGTCAACCCAAGAGATCGTTTGGTTGCTGACGTTGAACTTCACGCCGCCCACCAAGTCCGGCGTGACGGCACCGAAGTTAAAGGAGATGACGCGCATGAAGTCGTTCTCTTCGTGGCCGAGAATGTGGCAGTGCCAGATGTACTCCCAGTCAAAGTTGTGCATCGCATTGACCACCGTGGTGGCCAAGCCGGTGGTTGGGTCAAGTTGGGTGAACCCGGTTGACACACCCAGCGGCTGGGTCGGGTCCAAAGGTCGAACCGATTGCGGCACACCGAAGGGTGCCTTCGGCGTCTTGGGTTTGATCGCCACGTAGATGTCTTCCAGCGGATTCATCTTCACCGTTTCCTTCCAGCCGAATTCGGCCGGGTCGGGTGCCACCACGGTGCCATCCCAGCCCACGCGGTTGATGACCTGCACATTGAACAGGTGAAAGTGCACGGTATGGGTGTCGACACCGTTGTGTGTGACCTTCCAGATCTGTGTTTCGCCGTCAGCGATCTGTTCGGTCGGTGGGTCGACATAGCCCACGGGAATGGTGGTCTGCGTCAGCACCGACGTGAAGGGCAACTCGACCGAGAAGGTCGCGTTCATGCGGCCGTAGTTCTGGTCAAACAACTCCTGGATGCCCTTGTTTTGAACTTTCCAAGACTGGGTGGTGGAGGTTTTGACCGAGCCGGATGCACCGATGCCACCGGTGTTGGTACCCGCGGCGCCATTGTTCAACACCACCGAGGGCGCGCTGATGTAGGGACCGCCGGCGGTGTCCAGCACGATGCTGGTCAGGCGCTGGCCGACCACGTCGATGACCGCGTGTGCCGTGGCTGCCACGGCGGTGGGGACGGCAGGGTCCAGGCCGCCGACCAAGGTGACAGTGGGAACGGTCCGGTAACCCGTGCCTTGGCTGTCGACGTTGAAGCCGGTGATGATCTGCGCGCCGGGGGGCGAGAAGCTGAAGTTGGGCTGCTGTGTGGTGCCGACATAGATGCGGCCCAGGTTGTCCTGGAACGTCTTGCCGTAGGCGGCGTTTTGCCAAGACTGCGTGATGATGGGCGCATCTTGCGACGCGGCAAACGCTGCAGGCAAGGCCGTGGCGAAAGGGCCGCCATTGCCGGCTGGATCCAGTGCCGCTGCGGGTGGCGCTCCGCCGGCTTGGGTGGCCGCCACATTGATGCGCATCATCGTGCGCGTGTTGGGGCCTTGGCCCGGCAAGGTGCTGGGCGCACCGCCTGTGCCGGTCTGGTCCAGGTCACCGGTGTAATAGTCGACGCGGGCGTCAAAGCCGGGGTTAGGGGCTGGGGAATCGTTGTACAGAATCAGGGTCTTGCCGGCGTACTGCGAGAAGTCGACGACGAAGTCAGCACGCTCGGCAGGGCCTACATACAGGCCGTGGTCCAGCACGTTCAACACCGTGACGATGCGACGCAATTGCTGGTAAGACACCGGCGTGGAAGGGATCACATTGGGCATGGCCAAAAAGCCGCCTTCGGTGCCGATCTGAATGATGTTCGGGCCGACGGCTGTCGGATTGGGAATACCGCCCGGGCGTCCATCGTACGTATTGACGGCATAGGGTGCCACGCCGGCTGGCACGACGGCTGGCACCATGGGAACTTCGGTGTTGACTGACGCAATAGCGGTGGCTGGCACGCCAGCGGCCGGTGCAGCGATCGTCACTGTGGGCGTGTCGCTGAACGGAATGCTGACCGCGACGTTGCTGAAGCCGACCACCGCGCCGGTGGCGTCGATCAGGGCCGTGGCGGTTCCCGCACCGGTGCCGCCAGCGGGCGCTGTGATCGTGACCGCCGGCGCGACGCTGTAGCCGCTGCCGCCGTTGACCAGTCCCAAGCTCAGTGGCTCAGCCACATACAGACCCAAGTTGACATAGCGCTGGCCGTCGGCATTGAGCAGGCGGAATCGGTAGGCCTTGGGGTCCACATTCAGCTTGGGGTAAGCCACGCCGTTGATCAGCGGCGTGTCGTTGTACGCCTCCTGCACGGCGCTGACGTTGTCCGCGTCACCGGCCGGCAGGGCCAGTGGGGCAGGGAACACGGGCCAGAACCAAGGGCCGTAGTCCCAACGACCGGCGGGGTTGGTGCCGTCGATGGAGTTGGGGTTCTGGTTGGCCTCGTAGACGTGGGGAAACCACAGGTCGCCATAGGTGCCCCAACGCTGCTTGGGGTTGCCTGCCGCATCGACGTTCCACTTGGCATCTTGGATGTTGACGTCCTTCGGCACGAAGGTTTTGGTTTCGTAGATCAAGGGGATTTCGTCCATGCCCGCCAACGCACCGCCAGCGGCCTTCATGGTGGCCTCGGTTGCATCGTGAATCATGAAGGCCGACACAATGCCCGCGTAAACGTTGGTGCGGGTGGCTGCGTAGGTGTGGTCGTGGTACCACTGCATGCGCGAGCTCTGGTTGTTCGGGTAGTAGTAGGTTTGCGTGCCGGCACCGAAGTCGGGCATGTCGGGCACGTTTTGGGTTGTTTCGCCGCGCAGATAAGGCGTGCCGGTTTCACCCGCGGGGGTGATCCAGGAGTGCGGCTGACCGTCCGAGATCCAAGGTGTGTCGCCACCGTGCAGGTGAATCATGGCGCGGTTTTGCGAGTACATCTCTGTCGGCAGCGGCGCGGCAGGATTGGCGGCACCCAGCGGGCCGAGTCCCGCGCCGGGGACCGTCGTGTCGGTCGGAATAAAGATGTCGCCGCCACGGGTGTTGGTCAGCGGATCGAAGCGGCCCGTGGGCAGGTAGTTGTCAAACTTCAAACGCACGGGAATACCGGACTGGCTGTCGATGATGGGGCCGAGGTAATGCGGCTTGTCGCCAACGCCGAAAACGACGTTGCCTTTGTTGTCAAGAACGGGGCTGCCGTTCAAGTAGAACAACTGGTAGGTGGGTGTCCCGGTGGGCAGGTTGGGCGTTGCGATTTGCACGTAGCCACGCAGCGTTGTGCCCCCGCTGACCACGTTGCCAGTTTTCACGACGGCAGGCAGGTCGGAGTGAAGTTGCTCGCGGTATTCGACCACGGCGATTTCGTAGTAGTCGGCATCGGGAAAGGTCGTGGAGCGCCCATTGGGCCCAACGTTTTCTTTGATCGCCAACGGAATGTGCTTGCCCAGCAGACTGGGGTTGGCGGCCAGCAGTGCAGGGTTGGTGGTGTAACCGTCGACCATGGGCAGACTGTCGACGAACTTGCGCAGCGCCGTGCCCGTGTCGCGTGTGGCGCCAACCGCGGCATTGGGGCTGTAGTCGGTCTGGATGCCTTGCGGGCTGTTGGCGTAGAAGGTACCTTGCTTGAAAGGCGCACCCGATTTGTCAACGTTGTCTGCCCAACCAGCTCCAGCATGTGCACGGTGCATGGCCAACGGTGCGGCGATCGCGATCATTGCGGCCAGAGCAATTTGCGTGCGGGTGAATTTGAATTCTTTCATGGTCGTATTCCTAGGTTGCCTGCTTGGGTTGACTGCCATCGAGTCCGAATCCGAGTGCCCATGCGAACCCTCGAATCGACCTGACTTCATGTGTCATTTATTGAATGCTCGACTTTATGGATCGCTGCCTGTTGTGTCGCTCAGGGAAGCACCTGCTTCAGCGGTAGGGTGGACACCCAAACCCCGTTGGGTGAGTCCCGGCAGGTTGCTGTTTTGAACTGAGCTCACTTTTGGCCAACGGCCACTTCTCAAGGATTGAGTACGGCAATCGGTTCAGCGTTGTAGGTCGGTCAAGCTGTACAGCACACAAAGAATTAGCCTGTGGATCAGTCATTCCCCGCACTCAACAGCGTTTGCTGGGCGAAAAAAGTAACGACATTTTTCAATCTTGTAACAACTGGAAACGTTATCAAAACTGTAATGAGTGCGTGAGTTGCACCCTACCGACCCTCTCTAAGGTTTGACAGGTTGCAAAACATGAGCGATATGCGAGATGTAGCTTCAGCGCCAGCAGCGCTGAAGCGACCAGCACTCGGTATATCAACATTATTAGTTGCTATTAAATATTGGAAATACTTTCATGCTAGTTACCAAGAATATTGATTACAAGGTTAAACGTCAAACGTCGCGCCATTGGCGCAATCTGTTGGCTGCAACAGCGAGTGAAATATCGAGCCAGGGATCGAAAGAAGAGCTGCGTTCAATGATGGTTCGTATCGGATATAGATTTGCAAGCCAAACAAATATGCCAGATGCAGAGACATTAGATGACTATGAAAAATTCATGTGTACCGTCTGGGCTGACATGGACTGGGGATGGGTTGAACTGAGGGACAGTGGCGACACTTTGCACATCACACATCACAGTTCAACCAATGGACGATTGAGTAATGGTGCTTTTAATGAGGCCTCGGAAGACTGGGTATCTAGTTTTTTAGAAGGTGTCTACCAGCAATGGATGAGTCGCATGGGTGCAGGCGATAAATTGAAGGTTAAGCAAGCGAGTGAAACGGACGAATTTGGGAGTATTGAATATTGTTTAAGTGCGTAATAAAAAAGTATATGAATTAAAACAGACAGGGGTTGATCATGACTAATACGACAGATGTAGACAAGCTTTATGAACTCATGGGTGAAGATCCTGGGAAATATAAAGAGATTATGAATAACGAGCACAAGGTGAGAATGGCCATGCGAAACTGGCCATTGGTGCGGGCAATGGCTGCACCACCTGTCGATATACCACCTGTCTTGGTGGGTGAAAAATTTGAAGAAAAAGTTGAAGTCAAACAGTCCAGTCGCCCTGTTCGTGAATCAGTACAGCGGAATCAAAAATCGGAAATAAAACCGAAAAATACACGTATTGAAGTGCCCGTGATGGCTGATTTTAATGAAACATCAGAGTCATTGCTAGATGAAAATAGACACATTGCAGAGTCTTTAAGATCTATCGATTCTCTTAAATTAGCCATTGCAGAAGAAGGTGTCAATACTGCAGAAAACATTGATGTATTAAACGTTATTGAGTTAGCAAAGCACAATACTCGTGACACTGCAAAGACCCGAACGCTGCACAAGCAGATCAGCAATGGGACAAAGTTAGGCAGCCTGTTCAGTCGACTTGAAGGTGCTCATCTATCCGATGGACAACACGGCCACTTGTTGAAGTTGCGTCAGGTATGAAAATAATAACTGTTGCTTCAGGCAAAGGCGGCGTTGGCAAAACGACGCTTTGTGCCAATCTCAGTGTGGCCTTGAGAAAGCAAGGTCATACCGTCTTGTCAGTCGATATGGATCCACAAAATGGACTCGGGCTGCATTTTGGGCTGTCAACAGAGCACATCAATGGTATTTCCAGAGCGACCTTGTCAAGTGCGGATTGGCGGCAGGCAATATGGCAGTCTGAACAAGGAGACATGGTCTTACCTTATGGTTTGATCAATGACAATGATAAAACAATATTTGAAATGAAACTCGCGGATGACCCTGAGTATGTATTGACACAGCTTGAATGTCTGGAACTGCCTGAAGATAGTTATGTGTTTTTAGATATGCCACCAGGCGCATCAATTTACCAGCAACAGGCATTTGCTGCATGTCATGTGGTTGTGTTGACCTTATTGGCAGATGCCGCATCTTTCGCAACTGCAAATAAATACATAAAAAAAATAAAAACAGAATGTTATAGCAGGCCTGAATTTATGGGTCATATGAATATCGTGAATCAAGTTGATCGCAGTCGCCAACTGAATAGCGATATGACGGATCTGATGCGAGAAGCTCTAAACGTCGCGTACTTTACAGTCATTCATCAGGATCAATCGATTGCAGAAGCCGTCGCCTGCGGCCAGTCAGTGCTTGACTACGATACTGAGTGTGCCGGTACCCGTGACATTGAGAATGCAGTTGAAGTTCTTAAGGAATTAATGGCAAAGGCCAGGGTTTCCAATTGACTTATTCAATACAAAATATGGGGTTCATAGCGCGTAATATAAGCCGTAGTAAGCGATATTTAGATGAGCATCAAGTTCTGGCTAAAGGTTTGAAGTTCACATTGCTTCTAATGAGTTTTTTATTTTTCTCAATAGCGATCACGATACCACTTGAAGTTAATCAACAATTATTGGTAGGGCTAATATCATTTGTTGCCGTACTGGTCTTGCGGAATATGTCATGGAGTCGATTGGAGGTCATTGCCATGATCACTTTGTCGGCTGCCGCATCTTTACGCTACATGTACTGGCGACTGACAGAGACGGTAGGCTTCGACAGCACAATGAATGCATTTTTTGGTTGGGGTTTGGTGCTGGCCGAAATATATACTCTTTGTATTTTATTGCTTGGCTATTTGCAAACAGCATGGCCTCTTAAACGTCATGCCAGTGTTTTGCCTGACGATCTTGAGAAATGGCCGATGGTTGATATTTTTATACCAACTTATAACGAACCGCTCAGCATTGTGAAGTCGACCATTTATGCTGCCCAGGGATTGGATTGGCCTGCAGATAAATATAATATATATATATTAGATGATGGCAGTAGGCCGGAATTCAAACAGTTTTGTGATGCTGTAGGCGTAGAGTATTTGTCGCGTGAAAATAATACGCATTTCAAGGCTGGAAATTTAAATTTTGCGCTAGGGAAAACTTCTGGTGAATATGTGGCAATTTTCGATTGCGATCACATCCCCACACGTGCTTTTTTGCAAATCTCAATGGGTTCTTTTTTGTGCGACCCCAAATTGGCGATGCTGCAAACGCCTCACTTTTTCTACTCACCTGATCCGTTCGAGCGCAATCTCAACACATTTCGAAAAGTACCCAACGAAGGTGATTTGTTTTACGGTCTGGTGCAAGACGGCAATGATCTTTGGAATGCTTCATTTTTCTGTGGTTCTTGTGCCGTGATACGACGTGAGCCGCTGATGGAAGTCGGGGGTATCGCTATTGAGACGGTCACTGAAGACGCCCACACAGCCCTGAAGTTAAGCCGTCGCGGCTACAACACCGCTTACTTGGGGATTCCCATGTCGGCAGGCTTGGCGACTGAAAGTTTGTCGGGGCACATCAAGCAACGCATCCGCTGGGCCCGTGGCATGGCTCAGATTTTTCGCATCGACAACCCATTGTTGGGTCGTGGTCTGAGTCTTGGGCAACGCTTGTGCTACCTGAACGCTATGTTGCATTTCTTTTATGGCTTGCCGCGGCTGGTTTTTTTAACGGCACCGCTGACCTTTTTGTTTTTTCAAGCGGAAGTGTTTCATGCGAGCGCACTGATGGTGTTGGCCTATGCCTTGCCGCATATTTTTTTGTCAAACATCACGAACTCAAAAATACAAAAAAAGTACCGCCATTCATTCTGGAACGAAGTCTATGAAACCGTGTTGGCTTGGTATCTTGTGGCACCCGTTGTCCGGGCAGTGTTGACGCCGAAATCAGGTGCTTTCAATGTCACGGCCAAAGGTGGTTATGTTGGCGATGACTTTTATGACTGGAAAATTGCAAAGCCTTACGTCATTTTGATGGTGCTCAATGTGTTGGGGCTAGTGGCCGGCGCGGCCCTGTTGATCAAAGGTGATGTCAGCACCACGACAACGCTCATCAACCTGGTCTGGGTGCTTTACAACGTCATCATCATCGGTGCAAGCATTGGGGTCGCATACGAAAAAAGTCACGAATGGGCGACGCCCAAAATCAGTGCGGTCATTGCCGCCTCTCTGATTTTTGCCAACGGTAAATCATTGGCCTGTGAGACGTATTCGTTTTCAACCAAAGGCGTCGGTCTGACGCTACCGCGGGCGCGGGACATACCGCTCGGAACCGAAGTCAAGTTGGCACTTTTTCGCGGGCCATCAGAGTTTATTTTTCCGGCCAAAGTGGTGAGCTCAGGCAGTGCCATGCAATTGGAATTTGAAACTCTGTCGCTGGATCAGGAGCGGCAACTCACGCAGATGACATTTTCACGAGCGGATAACTGGGCCAAAACTTGGGGTCATGGACCCGAAGACCATTTATTGATGTCACTGAGAGAGGTTTTTACCCATGGGGTGCTGAACTTGGTGCCTTTGCTTTTCCGCGTCACTCGTCTTTACGCCAGAAAACTACCGCGCCAGTGGATGGCCAGGGTGAACACCGCCAGCGCCAAAACGCCCAGTCTGTTTCAAGTTCCACAGTTTAATTTTTTGAGAAAAAAATGATCAACAAACTCATCTTTACGCTTTATCTGCTGGTGGCACTCCCTCTGCAAATACACGCAGCAGATACAACTCAAAAAACAGCGAGTAAGCCGATCGAGGTGCTGGCTCGCAACTCGATGAAGACGAGCCATCAGTTGACCTTGAAGCAGTTGGGTGCCAGGTTCCCGATGGCGTTGCGAGGTGTCGACAGCCGCGATGGTGTTAGCTTTAATGTGCGCGCTGACGAAGTCGTGACACAGGCTCGGTTGAAGCTTTCTTTTTCGTATTCACCTGCGCTGCTGAGTGAGGTCTCACATATCAATGTGCTGGTCAATGGCGAGGTGGCGGCCAGTCTCGAACTGCCGAAGAAAACGCTGACGACCACCGAAGAGCGCGTGGTTGATTTGCCGCCGCGGTTCATCACGGAGTACAACAAAATTGACTTCCAACTGATCGGTCACTACACCGACAAATGTGAAGATCCAACGCATTCAAGTTTGTGGGCCAATATCAGCAACTTGAGCACGCTGGAGGTGACGTCTGAGCCGGTCAGGTTGAACAGCGACTTGAGAATATTGCCGCGTCCTTTCATGGACCTCCGCGACACACGCCAGTTGCAACTGCCTGTTGTTTTTGCCGGCCATGTTGACAATGACATGCTAGAAGCTGCGGGCACTGTGGCGTCCTGGTTCGGTGCGATTGCTGGTGAGCGGGGCGCCATTTTCCCGGTATCACTCAACACCATTCCTGCCAAAGGCCATGCTGTTGTCTTTGTCACGGGTCATCTGCCGTTGACGGGTATCACAGGTTTATCCGGATTGGGATTGCCGGCTTTGTCGGGCCCAACGCTTTCAATCGTGGGCAACCCCAACGATCCTGATGGCAAATTGTTGCTGATCAGCGGCCGAGACAGCAAAGAGCTGCGCGTCGCGGTCACAGCATTGACCCTCGGCACGACGGCCCTAGAGGGCAGCAGCATGCTGGTCAAGTCACTTGACAAGACGACCGGTCGTCAAGCCTACGATGCACCGAATTGGCTGTCGAGCCATCGACCGGTCCGGTTTTCTGAGCTGAGCAACTCAGCGGCCATGAATGTGTCGGGGCACAACCCTGGTGCTATTCGTTTGAACATGCGTGTGCCGCCCGACTTGTTTCGTTGGAACGATTCAGGTATTCCGGTTGTTCTTAAATACCGCTACACGCCGCAAGCGCTTAAATCAGAGAGCTCTTCATTGCTGGTGAACTTCAATGAGCAGTTGGTGAGAAGTGTGCCGTTGCTACCGGTGGAGAGGCCGTCCAGTCTGCAGTCCATGCTGCATGCGGTGCCCAAGGTGGGTGAGCTCTTGCCTGACAAAACCTTGTCGATGGAAACCCGTTTGAACGTACCGATGTACACAGTGGCTCATCAGTCGCAGATGCAGCTCAACTTCAAGTACGACTACAGCAAAGAAGGCGAGTGCCGCGACATCATTGTTGACAATATGCGCGGTGCGATTGAGCCCGATTCCTGGATCGATATCTCAGGCTATCAACATTACATGGCGATGCCGAATCTGGCGGTTTTCGGCGGCAGTGGATTTCCCTTCACGCGTTTGGCCGATTTGTCTGAAACCGCGGTGATTTTGCCGGATGCGCCCAGCCTGCAAGAGTACACAACGTACCTTGGTTTGATGGGCCGTCTGGGTCAGTCAACCGGTTATCCGGCCACTGCTGTGAGCGTCGGCAGGGCCGGGCAGGTTGACAACTTTGCAGGCAAGGACTTGCTGTTAATCGCTTCCGGAGACAACCAGCCTTTGCTGAAAATCTGGCGCAACTCAATGCAGGTTCAGCCCAATAACAAGCAAAGCTTGAAGTTCTTTGGCATTGATTTCAACCCCTTTCATTGGGCATTGCCATCGGCTGTGGCGGCGCCGCCGTCACTCACTGCAACGCTGTTTGAGGGTGCTTCGTCGCGCGCGGTAATGCTCGGTTTTGAGTCTCCGCTGTCGCGTGGACGCAGTGCGGTGTTGATTTGGGGGGCGCAACCGGATGACTTGAGTGAAGCCTTGTTGGCGATGTCTGATGGGGCTAGTTTTACCCATCAAATCAAGGGCGCTGTGTCGGTGATTCGTGGCAAGTCCATTGACTCTGTAGATGCAGATTCGGTTTATTACATCGGCAGCCTGCCATGGATGACGCAGGTCCGTTGGCAGTTGTCCGAGAATTTACCGCTCTTTTTGCTCATCAGCCTGGCCAGCGCCATGTTGCTAAGTGCCATGGCCTATTTCGCCTTGAAGGGCATGGCTAGAAAGCGCCTTCTATGACGCTGGTCGAGCCACGGCGCCAAGGCTTATGGACATTGCGCCGGTGCGCTGGTTGGGGTCTAAGCGCGCTGGCCTTGGCCTTGGTCAGTGTTTGGGCCAGCGCCAACGCAGCAAACGACGTGTGTTCTGCGCAAGACTGGCCTCAATGGCGCGACTTCAGTCGGTACTTTATGGCCTCGGACGGGCGCGTGTTGGCGGCCAACAATGTGACCCGGGGCAGCTTTTCCGAAGGTCAGTCTTACGCGATGTTTTTTGCACTGGTTGCCAACGACCGAGCTGCCTTCGAGCGGATCTGGCGCTGGACTCAGCAGAACCTGATGGTCAACGGTGCGGATGGCTTGCCTGCCTGGACTTGGGGCCAGGCCACCGATGGCCGTTGGCGTGTGTTGGATGCTAATTCAGCGGCTGACGCCGACATGTGGTTTGCCTACGCTTTGCTTGAAGCCGGGCGCATTTGGCAGCGCGAAGATTACCAGCAGGCCGGCCGGCGGTTGTTGACGGCCATTACGCGGCAGGAAGTCGTTCTGCTGCCTCAACTGGGGCCGATGGTATTGCCTGGCCCCGTTGGTTTTGTGCAGGCTGATGGTAGCTGGCGTTTGAATGCCAGTTATCTGCCGCTGCCCTTGCTGCGCCGCTTTGAGATGGAGGCGCCACAAGGCCCCTGGGCCGATGTCGCCGCCAACTCACTGACATTGACTTCAGCGACAAGTCAGAAAGGATTTGCCGCCGACTGGACGGGCTATCGCGCTGACCCTGGTCGACTGCCACAGTTTTCGATGGACCCGGTGACTGGCCCCATCGGCAGCTATGACGCGATACGTGTGTACCTTTGGGCGGGCATGACGTCCGCCAACGATCCCTTGGCTGCGCCGCTGATGCAGGCCTTGCGCGGCATGGATACAGCGCTAGTGACGCAAGCCGTACCCCCTGAAACAGTGGACTTGACAACGGGTGTGGGCCGTGGGGTTGGACCGTTCGGTTTTTCCGCGGCCTTGCTGCCGTACCTGAACGTTCTTGGCTCGACACAGGCTGCGACCCAACAAGCGGAGCGCAGTCGTCAGTTGTTGACGCAATCGCTGACACCCGATTTTCTTTTAAAAGGCCCGCCGCCTTATTACGACCATGTGCTGAGCCTGTTCGGGCTCGGCTGGACCGACAACCGCTTTCACTTTCTTCCCAATGGACAGGTGCAATTGAAATGGCAAACAAAATGTTCCCCCGCAAACACCCACTAGCCCTCAGCTTGCTGCTCGGCCTCAGCTGTCAGGCCGGCTTCGCCCAAGAGACCGCCAGCAAAGCCTTGCTTGAACAAGGCTTGTTCTGGCAAGCCAAGGGCAACAACGAACGTGCCGCAGAGGCTTGGGGCAAGCTTTCGCAGTTAGACCCTGCAGAGCCGCGCGCGCTGTATGGCTTGGCGCAAGTGGAGATCAACTTGAAGCGCAGTGCGGCAGACTTGATGGCCCGATTGCGCGCGCTCGATCCGAACAGCCGCTATGTGGCCCAGCTGGAGCAAGACATCAATTTGCGCACCGGAGATGGCCCCAAGTTGCTTGAAAAAGCACGTCTGCTGTTTGAGTCAAAAGAGATTGAGCCGGCGATTGAACAGTACCGGTCTGCATTTCAGGGAAAAGAGCCGCATGGGGATGTGGGCGTCGAGTTTTACCGTGTTGTCGGCGAATCAAGCAGCGGCTGGAAAGAAGCCCGCCGCGGCCTGGAGCGTCTTTTGAAGACGTCGCCAAAAGACGCGCAAATTGAAATGAATTTGGCCTTCTTGTTGGCGCGTGGCGAGTCGCCTCGCTACGAGACTCGCGTCGAGGGCATCGAGCGCTTGTCGCGTGTGGCGTCGAATCCTGCCGTCAGCGGCTACGCGACTGAAAGTTGGAAGATGTCTTTGAGCTGGTTGGGCGTGACCAAACCCGACATGTTGGGCTTGTTTGATGCTTACCTGAAACAGCATCCTGATGACAATGAAGTCCGTGAACTGCGCGCTGTAGGTGTCAAGAAACTGCAAGCGATCGCCAAGGCCAACGAGGCGGGGGTTGTCAACCCGCAAATCGCCGCTGGCTTGAAAGCGCTTGAGCAAGGTGATTTGGTACAGGCCGAAAACCACTACCAAGCCAGACTCAAAAGCACACCGAACGACATGGACGCACTGGGTGGGCTGGGTTTGGTGCGCCTCAAGCAATACCGGCTCGAAGAGTCGCAGGGTTTGCTGAGCCGTGCCACGCAGCAAAAAAATGGCGCCAATTGGCGTAAGGCCTTGGGGTCGGTGCGCTACCTCAATTTGGTGGAGCAAGGCGGCACAGCGCAGCGCGAGGGTGACTTGGCACGCGCCCGCAGTCTGTTGCAGCAGGCCATCCAACTTGACCCGCAACAAAGTTCCGCTGATGTGCTGCTGGCCGGCGTGCAAGCAGATTCGGGCGAGTTCGTTGCCGCTGAAAAAATTTATCGCCAACTGCTGGCACGCAAAACGGGCGACGCTGACACCGATGTCGATGCTTTGCGGGGTTTGGCGCAAGTGTTGGCGACGCAGGACAGGCCTGACGAGGCGTTGAAACTGATCGCAGGTTTGAGCCCGGATCAGCTCGGTGGCGTGACGCAGATGAACCAATTGCGCGCAGCGCTGGTTAGCGGCAAGGCCAAGGCAGCGCTGCGGCGCGGCAATGTGGCGCTGGCCATGACGACGCTTGAAGAAGCCATGGGTGTTGACCGGGACAACCCCTGGATTCGCTGGGAGCTGGCCCAGCTTTATCAACAACAAGGCCGGGCCAGTGAGGCGCGGGGTTTGATTGATGGCTTGTTGGCGAGCCAGCCGGACAACCCGATCGCGCTGTATGCCAGTGCTAACTTTGCCGCTGCGCGCGGGCAATTCCGCTCAGCGCTGGCCGCGCTGGAGCATATTGATTTGAAGGACCGGAATCAGCAGATCGCGGCCTTGCAAAAACGCAGTTGGTTGCAGTTCCAAGCGGCTCAAGCCGCCAGCTTGGTGCGTCAGAACCGCAAGCCGCAGGCACTGGCGATACTGGCGCAAGCCGAGCCTTGGACCGACGGCAACCGTGATTTGGTCGGTGTCCTCGCGAGGGCCTATGTCGATGCGGGCGCGCCGAACAGCGGGCTGGCCCTGTTGCGTCAGCAAATGGCGCGCAACGAGCAAGTCGCACCGGCCGATGCCTTGCAATATGCGGCGCTGCTGCTGCGCACAGGGCAAGACGTCGAATCTGCGGGCGTGCTCAAGAAACTGGCCGCCGGCAAATTGAGTCAAGAGGAAGGCAAGAACCTCAATGACCTGACGTTCACGCTGAACTTGCGACAGGCCGATCTGCTGCGGGAGCGCGGTGAGTTGGCCGCGGCCAGTCAGACACTGCAGACCTTGTTGGCGCAGCGTCCCGATGACTTTTCAGCCAAGGCCGCGCTGGCACGTTGGTTGGCGGCGTCTGATGACAAGCGAGGCGCGCTGGCGCTGGCCAGACAGCTGACCATGCAGTACCCGGGTCAGGTTCAGGTGCAGTTGTGCGCCGCGCAGCTCGCGGTTCAATTGAAAGATGCCGAGATGGCTGACAACGCGTTGAAAACGGCCACAACGCTTGCTCCGGACGATGCAGAGGTCATGGCGACGGCGGCCAGACTGTACCAAGCGCAGGGTAAATCGAAACTTGCCGAGGCCTTTTTTGAGCGCGCGATCGCATTGCAAAATGCAGCCGCCAATGGCACCGATGCGACCGCCCCGGTCACCTTGGCGGCGGCTGAAAGTTCTGACATTTTGAGTGACGTCGGTGGCCCTGTTTGGTTGCGGCCCAATAACTTGCAGACAGCGCCGACCAGCCCTGGTGACTACTGGCAACAAGCCATGCCCAAGGTGCCCGTACAGCGCGCATCTGCGGCAATCGTTGTGGTTGCCAGTGACACTGTCAACGAGACAGTCAAACCCAACTTGAACGCTGAGCTCAACGACGTTCGGCAGGTGCGCAGTCCAGAAGTGCTACTGGGTGCGCAAATCCGTCAACGCAGTGGCAGTGCGGGCAGCAGTCAACTCAAGACCACTGAGCTTCCCTTGGAATTGCGCTTGCCGGTTGGCGATGGCAAGCTCAAGTTGCAAGTGACGCCAGTCACGTTGGATGCCGGCGCTGGCAGCAAAGTCAATGGTGTTGGCAGTGCGATTGGCTATAAGTCGGGTGGACTGGCAGTTGACGCCGGTGTCACGCCGGTTGGCTTTCAGTTCAAAAGCATCACCGGCGGCGTCAAGCTAGATGGAAATTTGGACGACGCTGCGTCGCTGTCTTATCAGATGGACGTGTCGAGTCGCCCGGTCACTGACAGTTTGCTGTCATTTGCCGGCAAGGTTGACAGCACCACCGGCAAGGCTTGGGGCGGTGTGATGGCCAGCGGCGCGCGCGTGCAGCTGGTCAAAGACATGGGCGGCTATGGGGCGGTCGCTTCACTCGGCGCGCAGCGACTGACCGGGCATGAGGTGGCGTCGAATGGGCGCATCGAATTTGGCTTGGGCAGTTATGTCGATGTGCTGCGCCGGCCAGAGTTTCAACTGAGCTCAGGGCTGAACCTCAGCCATCTGGCGTACCAGAAAAATCAAAATGATTTCAGCTTTGGGCAGGGCGGCTACTTCAGTCCACAGCAGTACAACGCGCTGACGGTTCCCTTGAATTGGGCGCAACGCTCGGGTAATTTCAGTTATCTGTTGCAGAGCGCTGTGGGTTATCAAAAATACAACCAGGACGCTTCAACCGCTGGCACTAGTGCCCTCAACAATTCAGGCTTCGCCTACAAACTGGCGGCCAGCGCCCAGCTACAGCTCGCACCCCATTGGTTGCTCGATGCCGTTTTTCAAAGTGACAACACCAGCAGTGGCAGTTACCACCAATACCGGGCCGGGTTGAACCTGCGTTACAGCCTGTCGCCAGTGACCCCGTCGTTGGCGTTGCCGATGACGTCTTTTTCCACGCCCTTCAGTCAGTGACCCGGGCGTTCGCCATCTCATCTATTCAGACCCGACCCGGAGCTCATCTTTATGCCCGCTTTAACCCTCGCCGGCCTGGCCTTGCTCGTGATTGGTGAAAGCCATTTGTCGCAGGCCAACTACTTGCTCAATCCGCTCTATGAGGACTTGACGACTCAAGGCGCGAAAGTCCATGAAATCGGCGCATGCGGGGCCAGCGCTGGCGACTGGCTCAAAACCATCACGGTACCTTGCGGCGGTGAGCGTGGACCCGGTGCAGCCGTTATCAAAGGACGCGACGCGACCACGACGCCGATCAAACAATTGATCGCGGCCCATAAGCCAGATCTGGTCGTGGTCATCATTGGCGACACCATGGCGTCCTATGACAGCGAGTCTTTTCCACGTGCCTGGGCCTGGCAAGGCGTGACCAGTTTGACCCAAGAGATTGCCGCCACTAAAACGCCATGTGTGTGGGTTGGTCCGCCTTGGGGAAACGTGGGCGGTAAGTACAAAAAGAACGATCAGCGGGTGACGTTGATGTCGAATTTTTTGGCGAGCAATGTGGGGCCATGCACCTATGTGGACTCGCTGAAATTTTCAAAACCAGGGCAGTGGTCAACCTTGGACGGCCAGCATTTCACGCTGGCCGGTTACAAGGTCTGGAGCGAGGCCATCACCAAGGCCATTGGTGAGTTGCCGGAAGTTAAAAAGTTAAAAAAATCATGAAGGTCAGCGACTGTTTAACGGCGTTCGCAGTACTCATGACTCTGTCTGTGCCGGCGCCAGCGGATCAAATTCCGCTGTATGCCACCGGCCCCAGCCAGGACGCCGCCTTTGTTCGCTTTGTCAATGCCAGTAGCGGGGCGATCGAGGTCAAGGCCGAGGGCGGTTCTCAGAAGGGAACCATCCTGCAACCTGGCCAGCCTGCCAGTCCGTTTTATCCGGTGCGGGGAAATGCCAGCGTGAAAGGTTTTTTCAAAAACGCGAGCTGGCAAAGTGACATTAGCTTGCATGTCAAACCGGGCGAGTTCGCAACGGTGGTGGCGATGGCTGGTGAGGCTGCGATCAAACAAACGGTGCTGCGTGAAAGCCCTGATGATTTCAATGCGCTCAAGGTGTCGTTGGCGCTGTACAACCTCGACGCGCATTGCGTTGGCGCCGGGCTGAACGTGCTGGGTCGCAGCGCCCTGTTGTTTGAGAGCGTGGCCAATGGCACTTTGCAGCGACGTGCGTTGAATCCCGTCAGCATCTCGGTGCAACTGATTTGCAAAGGACAAGTGACGCCCATCAAGTTGGCGCTCGGCACCTTGCAGGCCGGCCAGCGTTACAGCATTTTTGTGATGCCGGACGGCGTTGCCTCAAAGCTGTTGATGGCTTCAGACGCCGTGGCTCGATGACCTCGAAACCCGACAAACAAGAATTAAAGCACCCTCATGGTTTTTGCTTCGCTTGAGTTTTTGACGCTGTTCCTGCCGTTGTTTTTGCTGCTGTATGCGTGCGTTGGGTCGAACCGCCGCAATGCAGTTTTATTGTTGTGCAGCTGGGTCTTTTATGGCTGGTGGAGCCCGACCTTCTTATTCCTGTTCATAGGCTTAGCGGGTCTGGGCTGGCTGGGCGGCTTGATGATCGATCGGTTTGTCGAAGGTCGCGGTCGGGGTTGGGCGCTGAGCTTTTTCATCAGCATCAATCTAGGGCTGCTGTGCTGGTTTAAATACGCCAACATCGTGGTGGACACCTTCAGCAACGCATTGTTAGGCCCCGGTGCGATGACCGCCGATTGGCAGCGTGTGGTGTTGCCCATCGGGCTGTCTTTCATCGTCTTGCAGTCGATTTCGTATTTGATCGATGTTTATCGGCGCATCGTGCCCGCAGACCGCAGCTTCACCAGCTTTGGCGCCTACCAGTCGATGTTTGTGCACTTGATCGCCGGGCCGATCATTCGCTATGAATGGGTCAAGCGCGAACTGCTGTCGCGGCCTTTCGACTGGCCGCAGTTCGCACAAGGCGCGAGACGTTTCATGATCGGCATGAGCATGAAGGTGTTGATTGCCGACACGCTGGCGCCGGTTGTTGACCTGGCTTTCAGTTTGCAGCAGCCGTCGCTGGCGGATGCCTGGACGGGTTGCCTCGCTTACAGCTTGCAGTTGTTCTTCGACTTCGCTGGCTACAGCGGCATGGCGATTGGCTTGGGTTTGATGCTGGGCTTTCGTTTTCCTGAGAACTTCAGGCAACCGTATCTCGCCGTCAGTATTCAGGATTTCTGGCGGCGCTGGCATTTGTCGCTGTCAAGCTGGATTCGCGACTACCTGTACATTCCGCTGGGGGGTAATCAGGCGGGTTGGATGCGCACTTATGTGAACCTGCTGCTGACGATGGCGATTGCCGGCCTATGGCACGGCGGCGACAGCTGGAACTTTCTCTTGTGGGGCACCTCCCATGGCTTGGCTTTGTGTGTGGCCCGGGCTTGGGGCAGTGCCGGTTGGCCCCAACTGTCGCAGCTGACATCGCGCTTGCTGACTTTGCTGTTTGTGATGTTGGCTTGGACAATTTTCAGGGCGCATACCTTTGAAGCAGCACTGACCATGTACGCCGGTCAGGCCGGCTTGAACGGCGTCGGTTTTGGCGACGCGATGGCGGTGTTACTGCGCCCGGTGCATGGCTGGGCATTTGCATTGGGAGTTGTTTGCGTTGGGTTACCGGCGTTGCAACCTTGGCTTGCCAAACAGCGTTTTTCCAAACAGCCTTTGACGCAGGCGACAACGCTGATGAGTCTGTGGCCGTTGCCCGGTTTTCTTTTCTCTTACGCTCTGATCGCGAGTCGCGGTGCGGTGCCGTTTCTTTACTTTCAATTTTGAGGAATGACTCGGTCGAATGATGAACACCACGCTTTCCTACATCGATGCGCTGCCAAATCAGCTAGAAAAAAAACCGCCAACAAGCGCCTTGCTGTCTATCGCAGACGCTTGGGCCGGCGGCTGCTTTGTGTTGATTCTTGCGTTGGGTTTGTTGAGCAATGGCTATGCCTGGTTTCACGATCAGCTCACGCCAATCACCTCGAGTTGGTCTCGCTTCATGGTGGGTGAGCCGATGCAGCAATTGGCCAATGCCTTGGCCAAAGCCGAGCTGCCCGTCGATGCCGCGCGGATGGAGCGTGGACTGAGCTGGCTAGTCAGCCGCGACTTGGGCCCGAGGGTGCGCGAGGGTGAGCGCGATTGGCTGTTTTTGACTGACGAGCTGACGCCGCATGCCAAAGGCGCACAGTCAGCGGCAAGCCGCGTGCAGCAAGTCATTGAGTTGCGTCAGCGGCTGGCGGCTGGCGGCATCCAACTGCTGGTGGTGGTGGTGCCCGACAAGAGCCGAATTGCGGCGGAGCATCTGGGCAAGCTGCACCGTCCAGCCGCTTTTTCCGACCGCGTTAAACGATGGACTGATCCACTGACACAAGCTGGTGTCGATGTGCTGGACCTCAGCGCAGCGCTGGCCGCGCTTGAGCGGCAAGGTCAGCCCGCCTTTTTGCGCACAGACAGTCACTGGACAGAAGCAGGTGCAGAGACTGCGGCCGACGTGGTGGCTCAGCGCATTCAAGACTTGGGCGGCGTGCCGCCGTCAGCTTCCAGTGTGCGTCTGAAAGAGCGTGTCACCGCCCCGCGACCTGGCGACTTGGTGCGACTCGCGGGACTGGATGGCCTACCCATGTGGTTGCAGCCCCGGCCCGAGCTGGCGCAGCTAAGCCGCTTTGAGGTGACGCGCGATCCGGCGGTTGCCAGCCCGGGTCATTCTGGTGATGCCGACTTGTTTGGCGATGCGGAGCTGCCCAGCGTTGCGCTGATTGGGACTTCGTTCTCTCGGAACAGCAACTTTGCGCCATTTTTAGAGCAAAAGCTGCACAGGCAGCTTGGTAATTTTGCAATGGATGGTGGCGATTTCGACGGTGCTGCACGCGCCTACTTGCGCAGCGCCGCATTCAAACAGACACCCCCCAAGCTGGTCGTCTGGGAGATCCCTGAAAGGGTGTTGTCGGCGGACCTCAACAGCCGGTAGTCACCTCAGCTGGCGCGTGACATTCGAGTTACGAAAAACTCTGTAAAGCTGTTTCCTTAAATGTCTCCTTTGACCAATACTTTGATTGGCGCGGTTGATATGTTGGAGCTGTTGGCTCGGCATATCTCGTGCGTTTAGCTTCAAGTGATGTTCAAGAAAGGAATGCAATCATGAATGGAATGATGAGTCTTTATGGTGATCTCTTCGGTGAGATCAACCGTATGCAGCAAAACCTCGATCAGTTGCTCACGCCCATGGGGACGGCGGGCATTCGTGCCATGCCGAGACGTACGTTTCCGGTCATCAATGTGGGTAGTACGCCGGAATCAATTGAGGTGTTGGCGTTGGCGCCGGGCATTGATCCAAACGCTTTGCAGATCACCGTTGACAAGGGTGTTCTGGTGATCGCGGGTGATCGCAAATCGGCCTTTCCTGAGGCCGGGGAAAACACCAGTGTTTATGCGCAAGAGCGCTTTGACGGCAGCTTCAGGCGTGTCGTTTCGTTGCCTGATGACGTTGATCCCAGCAAAGTCGATGCCAGCTATCGCGATGGCATGTTGCTTGTGCGTCTGGGACGGCTTGAGGCCTCGAAACCACGCCGCATAGAGGTCAAGTGAGTTGGGGGGTGCATTTGTCGATGCATCGTTGTAATCAAAAATCGAGGAGAGTGTCATGTCCCCAAGTGAAACGAATGTGAGTGAAGGCGGGCAGGTCAGTCCCCGCCAGCGCACCGGCGCAGCAGAGACCCATACCGTGTTGCCCGCCGTGGATATTTTTGAAAATGACATCAGCGTGACCATCATGGCGGACATGCCCGGTGTCTCGCGTGAGCGTTTGGCTGTGCGGGTGGATGGCGATAGTTTGCTGATTGAAGGCTCGGTCGCGCCGAAAGAAGGTGCAGAGAAGGCTCCAGTCATGGAGATCATTCACGGTGAGGTGTTGAATCCTTTTTACCGGCGCAGTTTTACTTTGAGTTCAGATTTAGACCCCGGCAAGATTGAGGCAAGTCTGAACCAGGGCGTCCTCAAGTTGGTGATCCCCAAGTCGGAAGCCGCCAAACCGCGGCGTATTGACGTGAAGGTGAGTTGAGGCGGTTGACGGGTTTTGTCATGGCGAGCGATAAATTTCCGTCATTGCGAGCGCAGCAATCCATCACCGCGCACCTCGACGATGGATGGCCGCGCTGCGCTCGCCATGACACATTTCCGTCACTGCGAGCGAAGCGCGGCAGTCCATCTCCGCGAACCTCGAAGATGGATGGCCGCGCTGCGCTCGCCATGACACATTTCCGTCACTGCGAGCGAAGCGCGGCAGTCCATCTCCGCGCACCTCCAAGATGGATGGCCGCGCTGCGCTCGACATGACGCATTTTTTGTCACTGCGAGCGAAGCGCGGCAGTCCATCTCCGCGCACCTCGACGATGGATGGCCACGCTG
>CANFJF010000022.1 GCA_947447355.1 Comamonadaceae bacterium | reverse complement strand
GGATGGCAGCTTCGCCATCTGGAAAGGTCCGATCATGGACAACACCGGCAAGGTTTTGATCGCTAAAGATGTTGTTGCGGATGACAAATTTTTGGGCGGTCTGAAGTCTTACGTCAAGGGCGTTGAAGGCAAGGTGCCGGGCAACTGATCCCGCTGCTGCTAGACTGTAAAAACAGCTGCCCAAGGGCGGCTGTTTTTGTTTGAGTCGTGCGCTTTGTGCGCTGAAATATAGAGTCTGCAAAGTCCAGCGCCTCGTCAAAGTAAGCGCAACGCGGCCATCCATGACTGCGAATTCGGGGTCATGGACTGCCGCGCTGCGCTCGCAGTGACGGGAATTTTTGCGCTCGCAGTGATGGGAATTTTTCTCACAGCGACGAATATTTTGTTTTGCGCCGACACTGTGCAGTCTTTGAAAGTTGACCATGACCTTGATCCGACCTGTTGCCGCCGACCGCTTGCCTGAACTGCTCAGGCGCATGCCGAAGGCGGAGCTGCACATTCACATTGAAGGCTCGCTCGAGCCTGAGCTGATTTTTGCACTGGCCCAGCGCAATGGCGTGAGCCTGCCTTACGCCAACGTGGAGGCGTTGCGCAGTGCTTACGCCTTCACCAACCTGCAAAGCTTTCTGGATATTTATTACGCTGGTGCCAGCGTGCTGTTGACCGAGCAAGACTTCTACGACATGGCGCGCGCTTACTTTGTTAAAGCTGCAGAAGATAAGGTGCTGCACGCTGAGTTGTTTTTTGATCCGCAGACGCACACGGCACGCGGCGTGGCGATGGAAACCGTGGTGAAAGGTTTGCATCGCGCCTGCGTCGATGCCAAGGCAGAGCTGGGTGTGAGTGGTTTGCTGATCATGTGTTTCTTGCGGCATCTGAGCGAAGAAGATGCCTTCGCCACGCTGGAGCAAGCGCTGCCGTTTCGCGATCACATCGTCGGCATCGGTCTTGATTCAGGTGAAGTCGGCAATCC
The DNA here is from genome assembly GCA_947447355.1 of Comamonadaceae bacterium. Lineage (GTDB taxonomy): Bacteria > Pseudomonadota > Gammaproteobacteria > Burkholderiales > Burkholderiaceae_C > Polaromonas. Next base: position 45,808 of record CANFJF010000022.1, on the reverse strand, counting down.
GCCTGAAAAATTTTCGCGTGTCTTTGCGCGTTGCCGGCAACTCGGGTTTAGGCTGGTGGCGCATGCCGGTGAAGAAGGCCCGCCCGCCTATGTGTGGACGGCGCTAGACCTGCTCAAGGTCGAGCGCATTGACCATGGCGTGCAGTCGACCCATGACGCCGCCTTGATGCAGCGCTTGGCGAAAGACCGCATCGCGTTGACGGTGTGTCCGCTGTCGAACCTCAAGCTGTGTGTGTTCCCTGATCTGGCCAGTCATACGCTCGGCCAGTTGCTGTCTGCAGGCATTGCCGCGACCGTCAATTCGGATGACCCGGCTTATTTTGGCGGCTACATGAACGACAACTTCACCCAGACTTTTGCGGCGCTGCCCTTGCGTGCCGCCGAGGCCTACACACTGGCGCGCAACAGCTTTGAAGCCAGCTTCATCGACACATCGGCGAAGCAGGGGTTCATCAACCAATTGGACGAATCCTTTGCGACCTTCCGTTAACTTTCGCTGAGCGCGTATGAAGTCTTCTGTGAGTCCTTGGACGATCGCGCTGACGGGTATGGTGTCGCTGGCCGTGGCGATGGGCATCGGCCGCTTTGCCTTCACGCCTTTGTTGCCAATGATGCTGAACGATGGCGTGATTGATCTGCCGGCAGCCAGTTGGCTGGCCAGCGCCAATTACGTTGGTTACTTGGTGGGTGCGCTGCTGTGCATGTTGCAGCCGTGGGTTTGGGCGCGTTTTCCGCGGCTGCCGTCACTCGCGTTCACGCAGTTGGTGCGCGGCGGTTTGCTGGCGACGGGCGTGCTCACCGTCGCGATGGCTTGGGCGGATATGCCGGCTTGGCCGTTGCTGCGCTTTCTCGCTGGCGTCACCAGTGGCGTGGTTTTTGTGTACACCTCGGGCTGGTGTTTGTCGCAGCTCGCCCGTCTTGGCTTTCCCACCATGGGCGGTGTCATCTATATGGGGCCGGGGGCGGGCATTGTGCTGAGTGGACTGTCTGCCAGCGGAATGGTGGCTTGGCACTGGGCTGCGACCACCGGTTGGTTGATGTTTGGACTGCTGGCCTTCGTGCTAACGGCGCTGATTTGGCGTTATCTCAGCGGCAGCGATGAGCGCTTGCTGCCGTTGCCACCGCGTCTTAAAAAAGACGCAGCCCTAACGCAAGACACGGCGCACATGGTTCACGGCCCGTTGGAGATGGCCTTGCTCACGCTCGCTTACGGCATCTCCGGTTTTGGCTACATCATTACGGCGACTTTTTTGCCGGTGATCGCGCGTGCAGCCTTGCCGAGTTCACATTGGCTTGATCTGTTTTGGCCGCTCTTTGGCGTGGGTGTGATGACTGGCGCTTGGCTGGCCACACGCATCAGGCCAGGTGGCGACTTGCGTTGGTTGTTGATCGGCGGCTACCTGATTCAAGCGCTCGGCATTGGCATCAGTTTGTGGAGCCCGAGCTTGCTCGGATTTGCCTTAGGCAGCCTGATGCTGGGAGTGCCTTTCACTGCGATCTCGTTTTTTGCCATGCAAGAAGTACGTCGTTTGCGGCCTGCGACTCCCGCCAGCTTCATGGGTTTATTGACCGCCATGTTCGGTATGGGACAGACCATAGGTCCACCTTTGGTGGCCGTCTTGATGCACGGCGCACGATCGCCTGATGAGACCTTCACCTTGTCTCTGCAGATCGGAGCGACTTCTTTGTTATTGGGCGCAGCCATCTTCGGCTGGATGGTTCAGGTCTATCCCGTGAAGCGGCCGCCTTTGATGGCTGACCGTTAGAATACGGCTCCCCTTGGTGGCGTCCCGGCGCTGAGGGTTTTTTACATCACCGGGGCCATGTAGAGGACTACCATGTATAAAAACCTCGCTGCTACGCTCGTGGCCGCCTGTTGCATTTCACCCGTTTTTTCTCAAACTGTGCCAGCCGTTGTCAACGCGACTTCGACCGTTTCTATGGCCGCTCATGCGCCACTGAAAATCGGCTTTGTCTACGTCGCGCCCATCACCGATGCCGGTTGGGTTCGGCAACACGAAAATGCGCGTCAAGCAGTGCAGGCCGCGCTCGGCCAGCAGGTGCAAACCACTTTTGTTGAGAACGTCGCGGAAGGCCCGGACGCCGAACGCGTGATCCGTGATTTGGCGCAGCAAGGGAACAAGCTGATCTTCACGCCGAGCTTTGGCTACATGGAGCCGACGATCAAAGTGGCACGCGATTTTCCGGACGTGAAATTCGAATCCATCACCGGTTACAAAACAGCGACTAACGTGGCCACGGCCAACGCCCGCTACTACGAAGGCCGCTATCTGGCCGGCATCACCGCCGGCCGCATGACCAAAACCAATTTGGCCGGCTACGTTGCAGGCTTTCCGATTCCCGAAGTGCTGCAAGGCATCAATGCGTTCACGCTGGGCATGCGTTCTGTGAACCCGCGCGCCGAGGTCAAGGTGATCTGGCTGAACGCCTGGTTTGACCCGACCCGCGAGCGCGACGCGGCCATGACGCTGTTCAATCAGAACGTTGATGTGGTGGCTTTTCACACCGGCTCGAACGCCGTGATGGCGGCGGCGCAAGAGCGCGGCAAGATGGCGGTGGCCTACCACTCGGACATGCGCAAGGTGGCGCCTGACGCGCAGATCGTCGCCGTGACGCATGAGTGGGGTGCGTACTACACGCGCCGCGCCCGTGAGGTGCTGGCGGGCACATGGCAAAGCGGCAACGTCTGGGGTGGCGTGAAAGAGGGCATGGTGCGCGTTGGTGACTTCGGCCCGAAGGTACCGATGGCCGTGCAAAAAGAAGTCTTGGCTCGGCAAAAAGACATGGCGGCTGGCAAGTTGCAGCCGTTTGCCGCGGGAAAGACGCCGGTGCTCAGCAACACCGGCGCAACGGTGATCGCTGCGGGTAAGGCGCTGTCAGATGCGCAAATTCTGAGCATGAACTTTTTGGTGCAGGGTGTGCAGGGTAGCTTGCCGAAGTGAATTCGCCATAACGGGCATACGCCTAGCGGAATGGCCGACGCCTTCAACTGCGCTAACCTTCAGGCTATGAAAGCTTACCGCGCCGCTATTCTTCGCTTTGCCGCTGACCACTCCGCCGTCTACGAGGATGACGGATTGCTGGTTGTGGCGGCTGACGCCAGCGGCCGGCAACGCGTCGAGGCGGTCGGCCCCTGGCGCGAGTTAGCGCCTCTTTATGCGCACCTGAATATTGAGCATTTGCCCGGCCGCATCATCGCGCCTGGCTTTGTCGACATGCACCTTCATTACCCGCAGGTCGACGCCATCGGCTCGCCGGCGGATGGCTTGTTGCCTTGGCTGGAGAACTACACCTTTCCACAGGAAACCCGCTTCAGTGAGCCGGCGCATGCCGCGGAGGTGGCGCGTTTTTTCATCGATGAACTGCTCCGAAACGGCGTCACTACCGCGCTGACTTTTGCCACCTCGCACCCGAGTTCGGTCAACGCCTTGTTCCAAGAAGCCAAACAACGGCAGCTACGCCTCATCACCGGCAAGTGCCTGATGGACCGGAACTCGCCCGATGGCGTGCGCGACGAGACCGAACAAAGCTTGATCGACACCGAGGCGCTGATCCAGCGCTGGCACGGCCAAGACCGGCTGGGCTATGCGATCACACCGCGCTTTGCGCCGAGTTGTAGCGACGCGCAGTTGCGTGGTGCGGGTGCGTTGGCAGCCCAATACCCGGACGTTTGGGTGCAGTCGCATGTGGCTGAAAACCGCGAAGAGGTTGCGTGGGTGCGCTCGCTGTACCCGGCGGCGCGCAGCTACCTGGCGGTGTATGAGCAATTCGGTTTGCTGCGGCCGCGCAGCGTTTACGCACATTGCATTCACTTCGACGACGATGACCGCGCGCTGATGCGCAGCAGCGGTGCGGCGGCGGCCATCAGCCCGACCAGCAACCTGTTTCTGGGCAGCGGCTTTTTTGACTACGACGGTGCCGACCGAATCGGTTTTGCCTATGGCTTGGCCAGCGATGTGGGGGGTGGCACCAGTTTCAGCCCGTTTCACACCATGCTGGCGGCTTATTACGTGGGGCGCGAAGGACAAACCAAAACTGGCTTGTCGATCAAGCCGCAGCAGCTGTGGTGGCAACACACGGCCGGTGCCGCTCAAGCGCTCGGGCTGGCCGGCGTGGTGGGTAATTTGCAGCCCGGCTGCGAGGCTGACTTCATCGTCCTCAACCCAAGCGCCACGCCGCTGCTGGCGCGCAAGACAGCGCAAGCCAACAGTTTGGATGAACTGCTGTTTGCGATGATCGTGCTGGGAGACGACCGGTTGATTGAAAAAACCGTCATCTCCCAAGCGGGTTGATCGTTAAGTTCAGCTGCTTTGGTTGGGGATACCGTCTATCGGCGCTTCGTCGGTGCCAATCGTCGTGCGGGTGAAGGATTCCACCTGTTCGCGCACAGCTTGCGGGTCTCGCAGCCAGTCGGCGTAAAAACTGAATGGACAATCCGCAATGCCTTTGTCACCGTCACCCGAATTGATCATACCGGTGTAGCCGCGGTGCAGCAGCTTGAACAAATGATTCTCTGACTGACCGTTGCGGCGGAAGTCGCGGATCAGGTGTTTGGACAGCGCTGCGTACTGAATGCCCATTTCTTCTTCGCCGCACTCGCCCAATGTACGGCCGTCAAAACCGATGATCGCCGAGTGGCCGAAGTAGGAATACACACCGTCAAAGCCAGCCGCGTTGGCCACCGCCACATAGGTGTTGTTGGCAAAGGCCATGGCTTTGCTGATCAGCACCTGCTGCTCTTTAGCGGGGTACATATAACCTTGGCAGCGCACGATCAGTTCAGCGCCCTTCATCGCGCAGTCACGCCAGATTTCGGGGTAGTTGCCGTCGTCGCAGATGATCAAGCTGATCTTCATGCCCTTGGGTCCATCACTCACGTAGGTGCGGTCGCCCGGGTACCAACCTTCGATGGGCGTCCACGGCATGATCTTGCGGTACTTCTGCACGATCTCGCCTTGATCGTTCATCAAGATCAGCGTGTTGTAGGGCGCTTTGTTCGGATGCTCTTCATGGCGCTCGCCGGTGAGTGAGAACACGCCCCAGACTTTGGCTTTGCGACAAGCCTCGGCAAAAATATCGGTCTCTGCACCGGGGATGGTGGCGGCGTTTTCGTACATTTCCCCCGCGTCATACATGATGCCGTGCGTGCTGTATTCGGGGAAGATCACCAAGTCCATGCCCGGCAGGCCCGACTTCATGCCGACCACCATCTTGGCGATGGCGCGGCAGTTGTCCAGCACTTCGGCCTTGGTGTGCAGGCGCGGCATTTTGTAGTTGACGACGGCCACTCCGACCGTGTCTTTGCTGCTTGAAATATCGCCGTGAATCATGAAATTTCCTAGTTAGTGGCTGATCATCCAAGGGCGCTTCGATGGGAAGGCCTTGTTGCCGTTGGCGCCGGTCACTGTGGCACCGCGTTTGCCGGTGCTGCAGCAGCCGCAGCCTGAAGGGTGCTTGAGCCGGGCGTAGTCGCCGGAGCGTTTGGGTTCGTGGGCAGCACGCTCGTTGGTGGCGATGGCGCGGCGTGTGCCGTCCGACATCAGCGCGAGTCGCGGCGCTGCCGACATGACGCGCACCGATGCCGCGCTGCAGTCGGGGCAGCCGATGGTGTCGTCGCGTTCACTGACGTTGCGGCGGGCTTCGAAGCCGCCGCAATCGTTGCACTGGTAGTCATAGGTCGGCATCGTCAAACTCCTTGCTTTACAGGTCGTGCGACAGCGGCATCTGGATGCTGCCGTCGATGAACTTCGTCGGTCCGTTGGCGTTCGGGTTGATGTCGAAGTCGAAGATGCCCGTTGGCAACCACAAGGTGGCGCAGGCATTCGGCACGTCGACCACGCCGCTGATGTGACCTTGCACGGGTGCCGTGCCGAGGATCGAGTAAGCCTGCGCGCCGGAGTAGCCGAACTTCTTCAAGTACTCGATGGCGTTCAAGCAAGCTTGGCGGTAAGCCACGTTGACGTCGAGGTAGTACTGCTTGCCGGCCTCGTCAACCGAGATGCCTTCAAAGATGATGTAGTCGTTGTATTGCGGAGTGATCGGGCTGGGCTTGAAGATCGGGTTCTTGATGCCGTACTTGGCCATGCCGCCCTTGATGATCGAAACCTTCATGTGCACCCAGCCGGCCATTTCGATGGCACCGCAGAAGGTGATTTCGCCGTCGCCCTGGCTGAAGTGAAGATCGCCCACGGACAGGCCAGCGCCGTCGACATAGACCGGGAAGAACACCTTGGAGCCGCGCGACAAGTCCTTGATGTCGCAGTTGCCGCCATGTTCACGAGGCGGCACGGTGCGTGCGCCTTCGGCAGCGGCTTTGGCTTTGGCTTCACCAGTCAGACGACCCATGTGGGCCGTGCCGGCTGAGGGCGGGTTGGCCAGCCCGGCGGTGGGGTTGGTGTCGATCAAGTTTTGCTCGCGCTCGTTCCACAGGGCGAGCATTTTCGGGTCGGGCAGGCAGCCGATCAGGCCGGGGTGAATCAAGCCAGCAAAGTTGACGCCTGGGATGTGACGCGAGCTGGTGAACATGCCCTTGAAGTCCCAGATCGACTTTTGTGCCTCGGGGAAATGTTCGGTCAAAAAGCCGCCGCCGTTCTTCTTCGAGAAGAAGCCGTTGAAGCCCCACAAGCTGTCTTGCTTGGCGCCAATGTCGAGCAACTCCACCACCAACAAGTCGCCGGGCTGGGCGCCTTTGACGCCAACCGGGCCAGACAGGTAATGCACCGTGCTCAGGTCGATGTCGCGCACGTCATCTGCGCTGTCGTTGTTCTTGATGAAGCCGCCTGTCCAGTCAAAGGTTTCCAGGATGAAGTCGTCGCCCGGGTTGACCCAGCAGGCCATCGGGATGTCCGGGTGCCAGCGGTTGTGGATGTTTTCGTTCTCGGTTGGCGATTTGGTCAGGTCAACTTTGATCAAGGTATCGGTCATGTCTCTTCTCCAGGGTTAGGGTGGTTTAGGGTGGTTTAGGGATTTTTGAGGCTGGCAATTACACGGACAAGTACTGTTTGATCTGGGCAATGTCGGTGTCGGCCCGGGCGGTTTCATGGACCAGGCGGCCCCCTTCAATCACGAAGAGACGGTCAGCCACGTCGAGCGCGAAGCTCAACACCTGCTCGCTCACAATGATGGTGATCTCACGCATCTTTCGGATCTCGTTGAGGGCCTTGGCGATGTCTTTGATGATGGAGGGCTGAATGCCCTCGGTCGGCTCGTCCAGCAGCAGCACTTTAGGGTTGGTGACCAGTGCTCGTGCAATGGCCAGTTGCTGTTGTTGACCGCCTGACAGATTGCCGCCTTTACGACCACGCATGTCCCAGAGCACAGGAAACAAGGCATAGATCTCCTCCGGGATCACCCGGTGTTTGGCGTTCTCAAGCCCTGTTTGGATGTTTTCTTCCACCGTCAATGTTGGAAAAATCATGCGACCCTGGGGCACGTAGGCAATACCCTTGGCGACGCGCCGAAAGCTCTCGTCTTGGCTGATTTCCTGGCCGGCCACCGTGACGGAGCCGCTGCGGGTGGGCAACACGCCCATCAGGCTTTTGAACAGCGTCGTCTTACCCATGCCGTTGCGGCCCATGATGGCGACTGTTTCTTTGTTGGCGGCATCGAAGGAGATGCCGTGCAACGCTTCACTTTGCCCATAGGCGACGAACAAATTTTTGACGCTCAACATAGATGAATTCCTCAATGGCCTAGGTAAACGTCGATGACCTTGGGGTCGTTTTGAACTTTGTCCATCGACCCTTCAGCGAGAATTTTTCCTTGGTGCATGACCGTCACCTTGTGGGCGATCTGCTTGACGAAATTCATGTCATGCTCAATCACGATCACGGAGCGGTTTTTGCAGATGCGCTGCAATAACTCGGCGGTCAGTTCTCGCTCGCGGGCACTCATGCCCGCAATCGGCTCGTCTAGCAGCAGCAGTTCGGGGTCCTGCATCAGCAGCATGCCGATTTCAAGCCACTGTTTCTGGCCGTGACTCAACAGCCCGGCCTCTGTGTTCAGCTTGTCGAATAAGTGAATGTCCTGGGCCACCAGTTTGACGCGGTCCATCACGTCATCGGTGCACTTGAAAGCCAGCGCCCCCATCACAGATCGACCCTTGGGAAACGAGACTTCCAAGTTCTGAAAAACACTCAGGTTTTCGTAGATCGAAGGCGTCTGAAACTTGCGACCGATACCCAGCCGAACGCGCTGAAACTCCGCCATCTTGGTCAGCTCGGTGTTCTTAAATTTGATACTGCCGGAGGCGGCTTTGGTTTTTCCGCAGATCAAATCCAGCAGCGTGGTTTTGCCCGCACCGTTGGGGCCGATGATGACCCTCAACTCGTTTTTGTCGATGTACAGCGTCAACGCATCGATCGCCTTGAAGCCGTCGAAGGAGACCGTCAGGTCTTCAATCGCCAGCGCAAAATCCGTATTGCTCATGGCTTGGCTTTCTGGTCAGGCTTGTTGGTCGCGGATGCCGGGCGGCAACTTGGCGGATTTTTGTGGACTGCTGCTTGTGTTCATCACACTGGCAGGCAGACTGGTTTTGTTTTGGCGCAAGTTGTTCCACCACGGCACCACGTGATCTGCCCACACACCGGCCAAGCCCATCGGGAACGCCATGGTGACGGCGATGAACATAGCGGCCATCAAAAAGAGCCACAGGTCGGGGAAACTTTCTGAGAAAAAAGTCTTGCCCGCGTTCACTAGCAGCGTGCCGTAGACCGCGCCAACCAGGCTCATGCGTCCGCCGACTGCGGCGTAGATGATCATTTCAATGGACGGGACGATGCCGACGAAGCTGGGCGACATGAAGCCGACCTGCAGGGAAAACAGGGCGCCACCAATGCCTGACAGTGCGGCGGCGAGGCAAAAAGTAAAGATGCGAAAGTTAGCCACGTCGTAGCCCGAGAAACGCACTCGGTCTTCTTTGTCTCGCATGGCCAGCAGCAAGGTGCCAGCTTTGCCAGTCTGGATCCAGCGGCACAAAACGATGCTGCCAATCAGCAACACAACGCAGAGGTAGTAAAGGATGTATTTGGCTGAATCGGTGCGCGTGTCCCAGCCGAGCACGGTCTTAAGGTCCGTCATGCCGTTGACGCCACCGGTGTAGCCCTGCTGGCCGATGATCAAGACCGTGACAATCAGCGCGACGGCTTGCGTGATGATGGCGAAATACACGCCGCCGACGCGCCGCTTGAACATGGCATAACTGACGATCCAGGCCAATAACGAAGGCACCGCGACGACCGCGATCAGGGTCAGTGGCAGGCTCTTGAAGGGCAGCCAGAAAGCGGGCAACTCGGTCAATTGGTTCCAGTCCATGAAGTCCGGAATACCGGGTGTCGACTGGATCTTGGTAGTGATGGGATCGCTGGCTTCCAGCTTGAGAAACATGGCCATGGCGTAGCCGCCCAAGCCAAAGAAAACACCCTGACCCAGACTCAGCACGCCACCGTAACCCCAGACCATCACCAGGCCGATGGCGACAAAAGCATAGGTCAGGTACTTGCCGACTAAATTAAGGCGGAAGATGTCCAGCGACAGTGGAAAAACCACCGCCAGCAACACGGTGAGCAGCAGCAGGCTGGCCAGCTGGTAGCGTTTGATCAGGGCTTTGATGTTATTCATGGCGTCGTGTTCCGTTGTGGAGTGAAGGCAATCAGCGCCGTACTTTGCTTGCAAAAAGCCCTTGCGGCCGGATCATCAGGATCAGCACCACCAAGGACAACGTGATCACTTTGGCCATCGATCCCGACAGGAAAAATTCAGTGATTGACTGGGTTTGGGCAATGCCAAATGCAGACACCACGGTGCCCAGCAGGCTGGCCGCGCCGCCGAACGTGACGACCAGGAACGAATCAACGATGTAGAGCGAGCCGGAGGTCGGACCGGTGGAGCCGATCGTGGTGAAAGCCGCACCAGCCATGCCGGCAATGCCGCAGCCGATGGCAAATGTCAGTCGGTCGGTTTTTTGGGTGTTGATGCCGATGGCATTGGCCATCGTGCGGTTGCTCACCGTGGCGCGCACTCTCAGACCCCAGCGACTTTTGGCCAATGCAATCAGGACGCCACACGTCACGACGGCCGTCAATCCCAATACAAACATGCCGTTGATCGGGATGTCCAGACCCGGCGCAGGCGCCCAGGAACCCAGCAGCCAATCGGGCAGCGTTGGGCTGACTTCTTTGGGCCCGATGAAGGTCCGAAAGGACTGTTGCATGGCCAGACTAATCCCCCAAGTGGCCAGCAAAGTGTCCAGTGGGCGTTTGTAGAGATGGCGTATCAGGCCCCACTCGACCAGCCAACCTATTCCAAAAGCGAAGGCGAAGGCCAACAAAATTGAAATAGGAAAATAAATATTGTGCAGCTGCGGCGCGTACTTTTCCGCCAGGGTCGAGCCCAGATAGATCGTGTAGGCACCGATGGTCATGAACTCGCCATGCGCCATGTTGATGACCCCCATCTGGCCAAAAATAATGGCCAGACCCAGACCCATTAAAAGGAGTACTGCAAACAGGCTCAAGCCCGCAAAGCCCTGCATCAGGCCGATGTTAAGTAGCTCGGAAAAGGTCATGTTCTGCTCGCTGAGTCAGGCTGCAAGAGGCGGACCCGGCGAACCGGGTCCGAAGGGGTTACTGGTAGCCTTTTGGAAACGGATTTGGTTTGATCAACTCCGGTGACTCGGCCACCACCTTGAAGGTGCTGTCAAGTTGCCCTTGCGCAATCCGCGATTTGCTCCACAGGTGATGGTTGGCGTCCAGTTTGACGTAACCCTCAGGCGCTGTTTTGAGCTCGATGGTGCCGGTCTCTGAAGCCGCGACGACCTTGTTGACATCAAAGCTACCGGCTTTTTCGACAGCGGCTTTCCACAACCAAGGGCCAAGGTAACCAGCCTGCGTCACGTCGCCGATCACGGCGTCCTTGCCGTACTTGGCCTTGAAGGCGGCAACGAAGGTCTTGTTGTTGGCGTTGTCCAGCGACTGGAAATACTTCATCGATGAGTAGAAGCCGGCAAAGTTCTCGCCGCCCACGCCCGTCATTTCATCTTCAGTCACGGCCAGCGTCACCAGCAGTTGCTTGTCGCCGGTGATACCGGCAGCCTTCAGCGCTTTGTAGAACGCGACGTTCGAACCACCCACCACGGCTGCATAGATGCAGTCTGGTTTTTGCAGCTTGATCTTGTTCATCAGCGAGCCGAAGTTCGTGCTGCCCAATGGGTAGTATTCTTCGCCGACGATCTTGCCTTTTTGGAAATTCTCGACGTGTTTGCGGGCGATTTTCATCGACGTACGCGGCCAGATGTAGTCGGAACCGATCAAGAAGAAGGTCTTGGCTTTCTTCTCTTTTTGTGCCCAGTCCAGGCTGAAGATAATTTGCTGCGTGGCTTCTTGGCCGGTGTAAATCACGTTCTTGCTTTGCTCCAGGCCTTCGTAAAAGGTCGGGTAGTAGAGCAAACCGTTTTCTTTCTCAAACACGGGCAACACGGCTTTGCGTGAGGCCGACGTCCAGCAGCCGAAGACGGCAGCAACGTGGTCGTTGACCAGCAACTTCTTGCTTTTCTCTGCAAAGGTCGGCCAGTCGGAGGCGCCATCTTCCTTGATGACCTTGATCTTGCGACCCAAAATGCCGCCCATGGCGTTGATCTGGTCAATCGCCAGTTGCTCGGCCTGGATCGAGCCGGTTTCCGAAATCGCCATCGTGCCGGTAGAAGAATGCAGCTGACCGACGATCACTTCGGTGTCAGTGACGGCCAGTTTGGTGGTGTTGACCTTGGCGGTTGGAAACGACTGTGCTTGCGCCCAGACTGGCAGGCCCGCCAGAGGGACGGCGGCAGCCATGCCTTGCATCAGGCGGCGGCGGTTGATAAGGGAAGGTTGATCGCGATCGTCATTGGACATGCTAGGGCTCCTGCGGTTGATGAAAATGAAAAGAATGAAAAACGCTTTTGGTGCCCTGATCATGTTCACAATGCTGCGTAGTCCCTATACGTCAATCAACGTAGTCAACTGCTTTGTCGCCGTGCACCAAATTCGGGCGCACTTCTTGCTTTGCATGTTTCCAACTATTTGTTGAATTTGCGGCCGCTTTGCGACCGTCAGTCGGAGAGCGTCCTTGACCATTGCTACACAAAAAATATTTCGCATACGCCGCGAATACAACGCCTGGGTCGCCGACGAATCGCTGGAGGATTACGCTTTGCGCTACACGCCACGCGGTTTTCGCAAGTGGTCGGAATGGCGCGTCGGCAACACCGCCTTTGGTGCGGTGTCCTTCCTCGCACTGGAGGCCATTGGCGGCGCGATCGCGCTGAACTACGGCTTTACCAACGCGCTCTGGGCCATCATCTTGGTCGGGCTGGTCACCTTCCTGACGGGTCTTCCCATCAGCTATTACGCCGCCCGTTATGGCGTCGACATGGATTTGCTGACGCGAGGTGCTGGCTTCGGCTACTTAGGTTCGACCATCACGTCGTTGATCTACGCGAGTTTTACCTTCATTTTTTTCGCGCTCGAAGCGGCCATCATGGCGCTCGCGCTGCAGATGTATTTCGACATCCCGATCGCCTGGTGTTACGTGATCAGCGCCCTGGTGATCGTGCCCTTGGTGGTTCGTGGCATCACCCTCATCTCGAAGTTGCAAATGTGGACGCAGCCGCTCTGGGGTGTGCTGCTCCTGCTGCCTTACCTGGCGGTGCTGTGGAAAAACCCGCAAGCTTTTGTGGACTTCACCGGTCTGTCTGGGCATGCCTCGGGCAGCAGCGGATTCGATCCGCTGATGTTTGGTGCGGCCACCACGGTGGCTTTTTCTCTGGTGGTGCAGATTGGCGAGCAAGTGGACTTCTTGCGGTTTCTGCCCGAAAAGACCGCGGCCAATCGCAAGCGTTGGTGGGCCGCTGTGTTGATGGCCGGGCCTGGCTGGATCGCGCTGGGCATGTTGAAAATGTTGGGTGGGGCTTTTTTAGCTTTTTTGGTGCTGCAGCACGAACTGCCCTCGTCCAAAGCCACGGAGCCGACGCAGATGTACTTGGCCGGTTTTGCCTATGTGTTCACCGATCCGGCTTGGGTGCTGGCGGCAACGGTGTTGTTCGTAGTTTTGTCCCAGTTGAAGATCAACCTCACCAATGCCTATGCCGGCTCGTTGGCCTGGTCTAACTTCTTTGCGCGTCTGACCCACAGCCATCCGGGCCGCGTCGTGTGGTTGGTGTTTAACGTGGCCATCGCCCTGCTGCTGATGACGCTAGGGGTTTTTTCCGCTCTGGAAAAAGTGTTGGGGTTGTACAGCAACGTGGCCATTGCCTGGGTCGGTGCGCTGGTGGCCGACTTGGTCATCAACAAACCGTTGGGTCTGAGTCCGCCCGGTATTGAGTTCAAGCGGGCGCATTTGTACGATATCAACCCAGTGGGTTTGGGCTCGATGCTGATAGCCGCGGTGCTGGCCGTGGTCGCCTACACCGGTGTCTTGGGTCCCCTGGCAGAGGCCTTTTCCCCCTTCATTGCACTCGGGACGGCACTGGTTTTCTCCCCCTTGTTGGCGTGGGCTACACAGGGACGGTATTACATCGCTAGGCAACCGAAAACAATGGGCATGCCCGGCCAAATGGTCAAGTGCCATGTGTGTGAAAACGCCTTCGAGGTGGAAGACATGGCCAGCTGCCCGGTTTACAGCGCCCCGATTTGCTCTTTGTGCTGCACCTTGGAGTCGCGCTGTCACGATCGCTGCAAAACGAATTCGCGCGCGGCTGAGCAGGCTGAACTGTTTCTGCGCGCGTTGCTGCCCAGCGGTTTGTCGAGTCGGGTGAATTTTCGAGTCGGGCATTTCATCGTCGTTTCCTTGTCTTTGTGCGCTGTGCTCGCCACCGTGATGGGTATGGTTTACACCCAGGAAACGGCTCAATTCTTGACCGGTGATCCCTCGACTGTGCTGCGCTCGGCCTTCGTCAAGGTGTTCGCCATGCTGTTGCTGAGCATCGCGGTTTGCAGTTGGTGGGTGGTGCTGGGCAGCGAAAGCCGGCGCATGGCGCAAGATGACTCGAACCGGCAAAACCAGCTGCTTTCGCGCGAGATCGAAGCGCACCAAAGGACCGATGAAGCCTTGCAAACCGCCAAGGATCTGGCCGAGTCGGCCAACCAAGCCAAGACCCGCTATGTGACAGGCATGACGCATGAACTGCGCACGCCGCTCAACAGCATTCTGGGCTACTCGCAAATCCTGCTCAAGAATGAAGCGCTGGTCAACATGCCGCGCGAAGCGGTGCAAACCATTCAGCGCAGCGGCGAGCATTTGCTGCAACTGGTGGATGGCCTGCTCGACCTAGCGCGCATCGAGGCCGGACGGCTGCGACTGGAGCCGGTTCCCGTGCCGCTGCCGGATTTTCTGGAGGGGCTTGTCAACATGGTTCGACCGCAGGCTGAAGCCAAGGGGGTGGACTTCTTTTATAGCCACAGCGGTCGTATGCCGGCATGGGTGCAGGCCGACGCCAAGCGACTGCGTCAAATCATCATCAATTTGCTCAGCAACGCAGTGCGCTTCACTGACGTCGGCAGTGTGACGCTGCATGTCGATTCAAGGCGTCAAGTCATCCGCTTCGACGTGATGGACACCGGCATTGGCATTGCGCCGCAGGACCAGCAGCGCATTTTCTTGCCCTTCGAACGTGGTGCTGCCGGACGCCGACGTGGCTACCCAGGGACCGGTTTGGGCCTGACCATCACGGCCCTGTTGACCTCGTTGATGGGCGGCGATTTGTCCTTGAAGAGCGAGCCGAACAAAGGCAGTACATTCACCGTGCGCTTGTATCTGAATGAGATCGACAACCCGGGGCCGCTGGCCGATCCACCGCACCAAATCGCCGGTTTCTTCGGCAAGCGTCGCACGCTGCTGGTGGTCGACGACCAGCCGGTGCAGCGCCAGATGCTGGCGGGCATGTTGACGCCACTGGGTTTTGAAATTCATGAAGCCGCCAGCGGCCTTGAATGCTTAGACAGCCTGAAGGACGAGGTCCCCGATGCCATCCTGCTCGACATCAGCATGGACGACATGGATGGCTGGGATACTGCGGTGCAGATCCGCAGTCGGGGCTATGACAGCGTGCCCATCATCATGGTGTCAGCCAATGTGTTCGAGAACCAGGTTTCGCGGCTCAAGGCCGCAGGCTGTCAGGCCTTTGTGGCCAAGCCCGTGCTGGAGTCTGAATTGATGGATGCCCTGCAGCGCCATTTGGGGCTGGAGTGGGTGACGTCCCTGGTGTCGCCCGCGTCCAACGCCACGTTCTCGACGCCAAGGCCGGCTGAGGAATTTGTCGCCCTTGGGGAGGACGCTCGCACCGAACTGATACGACTGGTCAAGATGGGCCACGTGCACGGACTGCACCGTTTGCTCGACCGATTTATGGCCGAAGATCCCACGTTGACAGCGCGATGCACACAGCTGCGCGGCTATGTCAACCGCTGCGAACTCGAGTCGCTGCTGGATTACTTGACGGAGGACGTTGATGGCAACGAGTCTTGAGACCCAACGCCCGGTTGTGTTGGTGGTTGATGATGCGCCGAGCAGCCTCGGCATGCTGTGCGACTCGTTGGAAGGCGAGGGCTACACCGTGTTGGTCGCGCGTGACGGGGATGCCGCTTTGCAGCGCTTGGAACTGGTGGTGCCCGACGCCATCCTGCTCGATGCTGTCATGCCCGGGCTGTCGGGTTTTGACACCTGCCGGCAGATCAAGGCCAATCCGGCGTTGTCGCATATCCCGGTGATCTTCATGACCGGGTTGTCGGAAACTGAGCATGTGCTGGAAGGTTTTGCCTGTGGTGGCGTGGACTATGTGGTCAAGCCGCTGCGCGCGCAGGAGGTGGTGGCGCGGCTGCACACGCATACCCGCAATGCCCGTATGACGCGGCTGGCCCGGGAAGCGGTGGATGTGGCTGGTTTTGGCGTGCTGCTGGTCGATGCACGAGGTCGTGTCGCGTGGCGCTCGCCGCAGGCAGCGTTGTGGCTGAAAAGCATGGATGAAGTCGCTGCACCAGGTCGTTTGCCGCAAGCCATGGATGCCGCCTTGCTGGATGACAGTGCGCCAGTCGTGCTCAGCTCGGGCGGCATACAGCTGTCCGTTCGCAATATGGGCCGGGTCGGTATCGGTGAAACCATGCTGCTGCTTGAGCAACTCAGCGCCAATGCCAGCGCGCCTTCGCGCCTGACCAACGCTGCGCTGACGCCGCGCGAAACCGAAGTCCTGTCTTGGCTTGCAAAGGGCAAAACCAACCGCGACATCGGTGACATCCTCGGCATGAGCCACCGCACGGTGAACAAACATCTAGAGCATATTTTTGAAAAACTGGGCGTCGAAACCCGCGCCGCAGCAGCGGCGCTGGCCACCGGGCACATGATGTGAGTGCAGAGCCATGCCAGCCCCTTGTTGTGCTTGCCTACAATCAATGAAAAAGCAAGGAACCTTTCGAATGAGTATCAAGAGCGACAAATGGATACGCCGTATGGCCGAATCAACCGGCATGATCGAGCCGTTCGAGCCCGGTCAAATCCGGCAAGCGGCCGACGGCCAGAAGATCATCAGCTACGGCACCAGCAGCTACGGCTACGACATCCGCTGCGCGCCCGAGTTCAAGGTTTTCACGAACATCCACAGCACCGTGGTCGACCCGAAAAACTTCGATGAAAAAAGCTTTGTCGATTTCCATGGCGACAGCTGCATCATCCCGCCCAACAGTTTTGCCTTGGCGCGCACGCTGGAGTATTTCCGTATCCCGCGCAACGTGCTGACCATTTGCCTGGGCAAAAGCACTTACGCGCGCTGCGGCATCATCGTCAATGTGACGCCTTTCGAGCCCGAATGGGAAGGCTATGTGACGCTGGAGTTTTCCAACACAACACCGTTGCCCGCACGCATTTATGCCGGTGAAGGCTGTGCACAGGTTTTGTTCTTTGAGAGCGACCCGGACGACGTTTGCGAAGTCTCCTACAAAGACCGCGGTGGCAAGTACCAAGGTCAGACAGGCGTCACGCTGCCCAAAGCGTAAATTTCTGACAGCTTCGTGCGCTGGCCGCTGACGGCGCTGGCCAGGCTGCAGCTTAGGATGGCGACATGGTGCGTTCATCCACTTCTGATGGAGCGATGGTCGTTGATCGCAGGCAACATTATTGGCCTTGTGAAATGCTCCACGCCTTCACCCTTGAGATGGCGGCGCGCGGCATTTGCGTTCAGGAAGGAATGATGCTGGGTGATGCCGACTATGCGCGCCAAAAACTAGCGCAAGCCAATGCGCTGCAAGATCCTGTTTTGAATCAGCTGGTGCTCAACATGCTGGGTTATTTCGAACTTGGTCGCGACGTCGGCTAGCGTCTCAGGCTGCTCACTTGCGGATCACCTCACCGGTGTCTGCTTTGAAGCGAACCACGTGAACGCGGCCATTGGCACCCGGGAACTCTTCAAATACCGCTCGCACCAGATAAGGCGCGACTGAAGGTAAGGGACTTGGACTGCCTTCGTGCGTCGCATTTGATTCAAAGACGGTGCGCGGTGAACTGCCGCTTGGGCCTTGTGTGTCGAGCAAACGCAGTTGCAAATGGCTGACCTGTATCGTCTCCATCAACTGCTGGTTGCCAACATAGCGCGGGCCAAAAGGATCGGGCATCCAATAGCCGGGATAAATTCGGCCGGCTGCATCACGGAAACCCGGGCGGAAGATGTACTGGTCTTGGTAGATGGGCCTTGAATAGCTGCGACTTTCAAGTTGGCTGCTGACGCTCATGTCAACCAAAATGCGCGCCGGCTGGCCACTGGCTGCGGGTTGCAAACCTTGCTTGGTGAGCTCGGTGGCGACTAAGTCTGCGTAAGACGCCTGCTCCAGCGCTCGAGTGTGGTCGACCGGCGCTAAAAAGCCGAAGCTGCCGCCAGCCACATCTGTAGGCCATTGCTGGAAGCTAGTGACCCGCGCAATGATGGGTGAGGCACAGCCGCTCAGCAGTGCGACCCAGGCCAGCACGCCACCAACAAGTCGGGCGCGGCTGAACTGAAATAGGGATTGGGTGTAGATTGAAAAAGCCATATATCTGGGACATTCTGCACTCACCAAAGGTTCCTGCAACTGACGCAATATCAGGGCTTACACCAGCCAAACGGCCAAGCCACGCCGGAATGAGACAATAGGGTCAAATATGACGTCCTCTTTTTCTAATCTCAATCTGGCTGAACCATTGGCCCGCGCCGTGGCCGAAATGGGCTACGAGTCCATGACTCCGATCCAGGAGCAAGCTATTCCTGTTGTTTTGCAAGGCAAAGATGTCATGGGCGCGGCCCAGACCGGCACCGGCAAAACGGCGGCTTTTTCATTGCCGCTTCTGCAACGCATGATGGCGCACGAAAACGCGTCGACCTCGCCCGCCCGGCATCCGGTGCGCGCCTTGGTCTTGTTGCCCACACGTGAACTCGCCGACCAGGTGGCGCAGCAGGTCAAGCTCTACGCTAAGTACACCAACCTGCGCAGCGCCGTGGTGTTTGGCGGCATGGACATGAAGCCGCAAACCGCCGAGCTCAAAAAAGGCGTTGAAGTGCTGGTGGCGACGCCGGGTCGTTTACTGGACCATATTGAAGCCAAAAACGCCGTCCTGAACCAAGTCGAATACGTCGTACTCGACGAGGCCGACCGCATGCTCGACATCGGCTTTCTGCCCGACCTGCAACGCATCCTGAGCTACCTGCCGAAAAAACGCATCACCTTGTTGTTCTCGGCGACTTTCTCCCCCGAGATCAAGCGGCTGGCGTCCAGCTACCTGCAAGACCCTGTCACCATCGAAGTGGCCCGTTCGAACGCCACGGCGTCGACCGTCGAGCAGCATTTCTACAGTGTCGGCGCAGATGACAAACGTCGTGCGCTGCACCAAATCTTGAAAGCACGCGGCATGAAGCAAGCCTTCGTGTTCGTTAACAGCAAGCTCGGTTGCGCGCGCTTGGCCCGTTCCCTGGAGCGCGAAGGTCTGAAGACCACCGCCCTGCACGGCGACAAGAGCCAAGATGAGCGTTTGAAGGCGCTGGAAGCTTTCAAAAGTGGCGAAGTTGATTTGTTGGTCTGCACCGACGTGGCGGCCCGTGGTCTGGACATCAAAGATGTGCCGGCGGTGTTCAATTTCGATGTCCCATTCAACGCGGAAGACTATGTGCACCGCATCGGCCGCACGGGTCGTGCCGGCGCTTCAGGTCTGGCGGTCAGCTTTGTGGCACCGAGCGACACACGTTTGGTGGCCGACATTGAAAAGCTGATCAAGACCAAAATTGAATTGGAGCCGGTGGAGTTTGAAGAGGACCGGCCACGCATCAGCGAGCAGGGTCGTATCAACGATGGCCGTCGCATGTACCGCGAGGCGCAAGGGTCTGATCGACCAGATGAGCCTGGGGTGAGGGTTCCCACCCAACCGCGCGAACGGCGTGAAATGCGCGAACCGCGTGAGCGTCGCGAATACGCACCACGGCAGTCGAACGCCCCACGCGATCCATTTTTTGACCAGCCGTATGAGTCGACCTTGTCGGCTGATGCCCAGCCAGCTTGGGAAGCGGCCGCCAAATCGGCGGGTCCGCGCGGCATCTCAGCCAACATCAAGCCGAAGAAAAAAGTCGCAGCCTTGTTCAAGATCGCGGTCACAGAAAGCTAATCTCTGCGGGTTAAAAAACCCGGTTCCTCGCGGTGCCGGGTTTTTCTTGTCAATCATGCGTCTGCATGGCCTCGCAATCGACTGAAAAAAGCTCGAAAGTGCCAGGTGCATCGCCCTTCACCTCACTCAGTTTGGCTGCTGTCAGGCAGTTGCCCCAAACGCAACCGGTGTCCAGCGCCAGTGTGTTGTTGCGCAAGACGGGCTTGCCTTCTGGGGCATCCAGACCGACAGTCGACCAGTGCCCAAAAGCGATTGGCGTGTCAGCCGTCAGCCGTCCTGGCACTTTGAACCAAGGCATGTAGCCAAGGGGCGTCGTGTCTGCTGAGCCCTTGGCTTTGAATTCCATCTCACCTTCCGGCGTGCAAAAACGCAAGCGCGTGAGGGCGTTGACGATCACGCGCAGACGGTCATGGCCTGTAAGGCTGTCGTTCCAGCCAGTCGGCGTATTGCCATACATGGTGCTTAAAAATTCAGCAGCCTGCGCACTTCGCAAAGCTTGCTCGACTTCTGCTGCCAATGCCAACGTTTGTGCCCTTGTCCATTGCGGCAGCACGCCCGCATGGACCATCAACCAGCCCTGTACGTGAAGTGCCATGTGCCGATGCCGCACCCAGTCAAGCAAGGCTTCGCGGTCGGGCGCCTGCAAGATGGCGTTGAGCGTATCGCCCTTGTGCTGCTGGCGCAGGCCGTAGCCCACGGTGAGCAAATGCAGGTCATGGTTGCCGAGCAAACTTTGCGCCGCGTCGCCGAGCTGCATGACAGTTCGCAAAACTTTCAGAGAGTCGGGACCCCGGTTGACAAGGTCGCCCAGCAGATAAAGTGTGTCGCGGCTGGGTGAAAAATCGATGCGCTGCAAAAGTTGTTGCAGCGGTTCGTGGCAGCCTTGGAGGTCGCCAATGAAGTAAAGTGCCATGTCTTTATTTTCGTCTGGATTCATGGATATTTTGCTGATTGCTCTGTTGACCCTCCTGAACGGGGTCTTTGCCATGTCGGAGCTGGCCCTTGCGTCGAGCCGCAAGGCGAGACTGGCAGCGGCCGCAGAAGGCGGCGACAAGGGCTCACAGGCTGCGCTGAGCTTGCTGGAAAACCCGACGCAGTTTTTGTCATCGGTCCAGGTCGGTATCACGTCGATCGGTATGGTCAACGGCATCATTGGCGAGGCAGCCTTCAGTGGCGGCCTGTCGGCATGGATTCAAACGTGGGGCGTCACGGGGCCAGCCGCAGACATTTCCGCGACGGCAATTGTTGTCGTCATCATCACCTACATCACCATCGTTTTTGGCGAGCTGGTGCCCAAACGCATCGGACAGCTTTACCCTGAAACCGTGGCGCGACTTGTATCACGCCCCATGATGTGGGTGGCCAGCGCTGCGCGGCCGTTTGTTCGCTTGCTGTCATTCAGCACGCAAACAGTATTGAAGCTGCTACGCGTCGACAACGCAGCAAGCCGGGCGGTGACTGAAGAAGAGATCGCCGCCAGCCTGGAGGAGGGCGTGAGTGCCGGTCTGATTGAAGCGCATGAGCACCAGATGGTGCAAAACGTCTTTTTGCTGGATGACAGGTTGCTGCCGTCGTTGATGTTGCCGCGCGCTGATATTGAATGGCTCGAGGCCAGTGACACAGTGGCGCAAGCCAAGGCCAAAGCCAGCATCAGTGGCCACTCCTGGTATCCGGTTTGCCGCGGTGGGCTTGATGATGTGGTGGGGGTGGTCAAGGTCGCCGATCTGCTGATGGTGCGTGGGCTGGCTCAGGTCGCATCCGTTCCTGTAGAAGACCGCGTAGGCGCTTATGCAGTGCCGGCTGTGTTTGTGCCGGAGTCGCTCAGCGGCATGGAGCTGCTTGAACAGTTTCGAGCACGCTCGACGCGGATCCTGTTGGTGGTCGATGAGTATGGCGTGGTGCAGGGGCTGGTCACACCGATGGACATGCTGGAAGCCATCACGGGTGAATTACCACCAGGCGCACAGCTTGACGCATGGGCGACGCAGCGGCCTGACGGCAGCTGGTTGCTGGACGGCGTGATGCCGGTGTCTGAGCTCAAAGCGCGTTTGGACATCAAACAGCTGCCGGAAGAGGAGCGAGGCCGCTACAACACGGTAGCCGGGCTGCTTCAAAGCGTTTCAGGTCGGCTCCCGATGGTGGGTGAAACTGTCGATTGTGTTGGTTGGCGATTTGAGGTGCTTGACTTGGACGGCCGGCGCATCGACAAAGTGCTGGCGAGCCGACAAGTGGCTGGCTGAGCAAGCCAGTAAAAAATTCAGGGCGTTGCGTTGCCTGGCTTGGTGGCTGGGGTGACCGTGATGGTCACCTCATGGCCGCCAAAACTGGCTGATTGGATTTGAACCGTTGCCACCCGTTCTGCTTTGCTGAAGGTCAGAAAACTCAGTTTTGAGTAAGAGCTGGACGTCAGGACCCAGCCAGCGCTTGGCAAGCCATCACGGTAATAGGTGTAAATCGCTTGTGACTCGCCTGGAACGCTCAAGCTGATGCGTCCCATCCAGCGGTTGCCTGAGCCCATCACCAAGGTCTCTTGTGGGCGTATCGTGGCGCCTTGGGGAATCGGCATGTCGCCGGCCAGTTGCGCAGTTGACGGTTCCGGCGCGGGGCCACCATCTTTGCTCGTGGGTCGAATGTCCACGCTGCTGCAGGCCAGAAGAACGCAGGCCGTGCACAGCAAAGTCAGATATTTCAGAATGTTCATGGTGGTGCCGGTTAAAGCTTCAGCGCCACCGGGGCATCCGGCTGCTCTTCTGGCTCTTCCTTCAGCGCGCGATTGTAGCCAGTTACATGCCTACCGCTTAGAGCGCCTGACTTGCTCCGGCCAGTGTCCGGTAGTGCCGATGGAGCTGGACATGCGCGTCCAGGAAGCCACGTAGACGGTCCATGCTAATCGGCTTTGGCAGAAATAGCACTTCAGGCGGAAGCCCTCCGCGTTGTTGAATCTCGGTGTCGCTCAAGCCCGACATGACAATGGTTGAAATGCCCTGATATTCCGCGCGGCTGAACACCATGTTGAGCAGGCGAAACCCATCGAAGGGCTCCATGTTCAGGTCGGTGATGAGAATCCGTGGCCGCATGCGCTCGAGTTGCAAGACGGCATCTAGCCCGTCAACGGCGACAGTGCATTTGATGTCGGGGTAGTGCGTTTCAAACAAAGCCACCAAGAGACTGGCGGTGGGTTCGTCGTCTTCGACAATCAGGATCTGAATGTGTTCTTGATCAGTGTGTAGGTCGGCCAAATTGTGCTGACTGCCAGGCTGAGAAGACGCCAAACGGAGCATGGCTTTGTGCCCCATTTTTTGATTTAACGCTTCAATAGAGCTGCGCAAAATTCGACGGTGCCCGCCATTGGTTTTGACGGCCGGGAGTTTCCCTGAATCCACCAGTTTCTGAATGGATGTGCGGGACAGTCCCAACATTTTTGTGGCTTCACCAATTCCTACAAAGTCCATAGTCATATTTTCTTTCTTGACCAGGCGCGAAGGGAATCATCGGGAGGTTCCCTGTGTTGATGACAGCACATGTGTGGTGTCTTATTCTTGCGTGGTCTCTAAGCTGAAGAGTATCGATTACTATTCATTATTAAGCAATATTTTTAACGGAAAGATACATATAAAAGAATGTAATTGTTCTATCTCAAACAAATGGCTCTAACTTGTCACCTTGCAGCATGACCCTGTACAGGTAACGATATTCTTCGGGGTCATAGTCGGCATTGGCTTGGTGCATCACACTGCGGTTGTCCCAGATCACCATATCGCCGACGCGCCATTGATGGCGGTACTCGTATTGGGGCTGGGTGGCGTGCCGGTATAGCTCATCAATCAGCGCAAAGCCTGCATCGGCGTCCATGCCTTCGATGCCCTCCATGCGCCCCGTGTTCAAGTACAGCGCCGGACGGCCACTCACAGGGTGCTTGATGACCAGCGGTTGCTCGGTGTGTGGAATTTTGGCCATGTCTGTCGGGCTCAGTTTGGCAAAGCTGCGCGGGCTACGGCTGCTTTCATGCACATGCCTGGAGCGAAGGTGCTGAAGGGCTGTCTTTTGGGTCTCTGACAAATCGTCATAAGCGCGCCGCACGTCGACAAACTGCGTGTCCCCACCGTCAGACGGAATCTGCACCGCCATCAGGCTGGTCGCCTTGGGGGGCGCGAGGTCGTTCGAGTGATCGGTGTGGTAATTTTCGCCGCGCACCTGCAACTTGCCGTTTTTACGTGGCAGGTCTTTGGTCGAGTTACTGCCGACCAAGGGATAGTCAGGCAGTACAAATTTTTTAATTTGCTGTTCCATCAGTCTGCCGAAAATTTCGGCCCCACGCATGAACTGCGGAGGTGTCAGCGGCTGGTCCCGAAAAACAAGCACTGCATGCTGCGCAAATAGCGCATTGAGCTCGTCTCGAGTGGCGTCGTTGACGGGCTGCGTGAGATCAATGCCTGAAATTTCAGCGCCTAGAATTTCGTTGACCTTGCATTGGAGGGTGTTCACGATGTCGCTTTCCTTATTCGATTTTGATGCCGGTCTCATGGGCGACTCTGGCCCACTTGGCGGTTTCTTCTGCCATGAATTTGTCAAAATCGGCGCGTGACATCGGCATGGGGTCAGCGCCTTCGCTGGCGAAGCGCTTTTTCATGTCGGGTTCCGCTAGGGCTGCATTTGCCTCTCGGTTGAATCGGTCGACCACGCTGATAGGCGTTCCCGCTGGTGCCAGTAGGCCCCACCAGTTGCTCACTTCGACATCGACCCCCGTTTCTTTCAGCGTTTGTACGTCTGGAATCAAGTCGACACGGCGGTGACCGGCAACGCCCAGAATTTTGATCTTCCCGGCGCGCAAGAAAGTTTGCATCTGAATCAGGCTGCCCAAAGACACATGCACGTGGCCGGCGGCCAAATCCATCAACGCGGGTCCGCCGCCTTTGTAATGAACAACGGTCAGGTCAGCGCCTGTGCGCAGCTTGAACAACTCAATGGCGAAGTGCTGAAAGCTGGCGACACCCGCCGAGCCAAAAAAGACTTTGCCCGGGTTTTTCTTCGAGTAATCGATCAACTCCTTGATGGAGTTCACGGGCAGGCTGGCCGCCACCACAATCACGCTGGGGCCCATACCGAGCATGGCCACGGGTGTGAACGACTTCACCGGGTCGTAGCTGAGCTTCATGATGGAGGCGTTCATCGTGAAGGTCGAAGAAATAAGCAGCAAGGTGTTGCCGTCGGGTTCAGCGCGGGCGACCGCCGCGGAGCCAATGGCACCGCCAGCGCCCGGCATGTTGTCCACAATCACGGAGCGCTTCAAACGGGTGCTGAGCTGCTGCGCCATGCTTCGGCCCACAATGTCATTGCTGCCACCGGTGGCAAACGGCACGATGATGCGGATGGGCTTGTTATCTTGGGCCTGCGTCTGCGAGCTTTGCAGACTCAAGCCGGTGGCTATCAAGGCACCGAGTGTTTGATGGAATCGCCTGCGGTTGCTGTCGGTGTGGATGCTCATGAGCGAATCTCCGGAAGCATTAGGGTGTTTTGAAGTCGTACAAACGGGCTGGGTTGTCGACTAGAATTTTTTTCAGAGTGACGGGGTCGTTGACCCATTCGAGCAAGCGGTTCAACGCACGGCCATCGTCAATCGGATGAAAGGTTTCAACCACCTCGCGCTGTCTCGGCTTGCCCGGCGCTGCACCGGGGTGGGGCCAATCACTACCCCACAGCAGGCGGTCTGGATTGGCGGCGATCAAGGCCTGCGCCATGGCCGCAGCATCGGCACAATCAGGTGCGTTGGAAATACGGTGCGGCGCCGACAGCTTGACCCAGACTTGGCCTTGGCGCACCCGTTGCAGCAAGGTGTTGAAGTGTGGTTGCTGGGGTCCAAGTGCCGCCTGCGCACGGCAAAAGTGATCCAGTACCACCGGCACTGAGAGCTGATCCAGCACGGACTCGAGGGATGCGAAGACCGCTAGGTTGGTGTAAATCTGCACATGCCAGCCGAGGTCTTTGACACGGTCATGCGCCCATTGCAATTGGCGCGTGGCCAGTGCCGGGTCGTGAATGCCGTCGGTTTCGAGATTGATGCGGATACCGCGCACACCGGCGTCATGCATGGCTTGCAGCTGTGCGTCGCTGGTCTTTTCGTCGATCACTGCCACACCACGACCACGTTCGCCCAGCGCCAGCAGGGCGTCTAGCGTGCAACTGTTGTCGCTGCCGTAGGGGCTGGGATGCACGATGACCACGCGCTCGATGCCGAGTTGGTCGTGCAGGCGCAGCATGTCTTCGAGTCGGGCTTGGCCCGGCGTGTACTGCCGGTCTGCGGCCAACGGGTAGCGGTCGGTTGGCCCGAACACATGCGTGTGGCAATCACAGCTGCCGGCAGGCAACGCCGCGTGGGGTGCTTGATGCATGACACCGAGGATGGCGGCCGAAGGGGTTGGTTGCGACTGGGGCATGGCGGAGATTTCGAGGTCAGGTTTGAGTATTTGGGGAAGGCGGTGCAGCTTGCCGGTAGATCAGTTGAGGCAGTTCGCCGGCGGTTTTCCTTGCAGCACGTCGATGACTTGTTGCGCCACTTGCCAGGCGCTTCTCTCTTGGGTTTCGTGCGTGCCGCCAGCCGCGTGCGGTGTCGCTACCAAGTTTTCCAGTTGCAGCAGCGGATAGTCGGCCGGCGGCGGCTCAACCTCAAAGACATCCAGACCTGCGCCAAACAGATGGCCGCTAGACATCGACGCAAAGAGCGCTTGCTCGTCAACAAGACCGCCGCGCGAAACGTTGATGAGGATGGCGCTTTGTTTCATCAGCGCCAACTCTTCGCGGCCAATCATGTGATGGCTTTCGGCGCTCAGTGGCAGGTGCAAGGTCAGCACATCCACCTGCGGCAGCATCTCGTGCAGCATGGCCACGCGGGTGTGGGGCAGGTCACTCCAATGGTCGGCCGGGCTGCGTGGGGCGTACGTCAGCAGCTTGGCATCAAAGGCGCCCAGCCATTTACGCGCAACAGATTTACCGATATTGCCCATGCCGACGATGCCGATGGTTTTGCCCTGCAGTTCGATGCCCAGATGCTGCGGGCGCACGATGTCTACGCCCGCTCGCAGCATGCGGTCAAAGCGCGCTACGCGGCGTGCAACACTCAGTGCCAGCGCAAAGGCCATTTCGGCCACCGCTTCACTGTTCACGCCCGGTGTTCGGCACACCGGAATGCCGCGCGCTCTGGCGGCCTCTAAGGCAATCGTGTCGTAGCCAACGCCTTGCTTGCAGATCACCTTGACGTGCTGGGCGCGGGCGAGTTGCTCTGGCGTGATCGGTGTCATGCGGACCATCACGCCGTCGGCTTCTTCCGGCCAGTTGCGGATGGCCGGGTCGGGCCAGCAGACCACATCGGCGTGTTGCCGGGCCAGCGCCATACCGGCTTCATGGAAGGCGTCGAGGATGTAAATCTTGGGGCGAGGTGAAGCGCCAGGCGATGTCCTGAGAGCTTCGCTCATTGCTTGGCGATCTTGGCTTTGTCGATGACATCACGCCACCAGGCGATGTCTTTCTTGAGCAGGGCGGTCATTTGCTCGGGCGTGTTGCCGCGGGCGATCACCCCGAGGTCGAGGAACTTCTGGCGCAGATCGGGTTGCACAACGACAGCATTGATGTCGGCATTCAGCTTGTTGATCACTTCGCGTGGCGTGCGGGCTGGCACGGCAATGCCGTTCCAGCCAACGATTTCATAGTTCGGCAGACCGCCTTCGGCAATGGTCGGCACGTTCGGCAGGCTCGGAAAGCGCTGAGATTCGGTCACACCCAGCACGCGCATCGTGCCGGCTTTGGCATGCGGGATGATCGGCGCGATGGTTTCAAAAATAGCTTGCACATCACCGGCGCGCAGTGCGCGAACGACGTCTGCTGAGGTTTTGTAGGGAACGATAGTGGCTTCAATGCCCGCCATGGAGCGAAAGACTTCAGCCGCTAAAAATTGTGCGCTGCCAACCGAAATGGTGCCTATGAACAGTTTGCCCGGGTTGGCTTTGGCGTCAGAGATCAACCCGCGCGTGTCGGTGATGTTCGACTTGCTGTCGACGGCCAAGGCAAAGCCGAAGGTACCGATGAGCGAGACCATTTCGAAGTCCTTGACCGGGTCAAAAGGCAGCGACTTGAAAAGCGATGGCGTCATGGCGAAATTGCCCGCCGCGATGAAGTTCAGGGTGTAGCCGTCGGGTGTGGATTGTTGCGCCACTTGCGAAGCCACAATGCCGCCCGCGCTGGGTCGGTTGTCGATGACAAACGGCTGACCGGTTTTCTCCACCAACTTTTGCGCCACCAATCGCACGGTCAAGTCGCCGGTGCCCCCGGGGCCATAACCGACCATCACTTTGACCGGCCGGTTGGGATACGTTTCGGCTGCGGTTTGCGCGTGACTCCAGCTGTTGGCCATCAAAACCAGCGCAAGCGTTGCAACGCAGGTCCAAGCTTTTCGGTTTGTCTTTTTGATTATTTTTTTCATGAAATTCAACTCCCAGGCTAAAGGTCAAGCGGCATCCAACGACAAATCTCAAACGTCGAAAGGGGGGAAGCCGGACGAACTCGCCTCAGCCCGCAGCAGGCGGATCATTGCTGGCCATTCGAGTTCACCATACGGCCGGCGCGTGCCGGGTTGGTAAAGGTGCGCCGTGTGCTGCAAAACTTCTTCAGTGGGAAGCGTCAGACCGGTGCCGGCAGCCATCGCATCAACCTGGGCGCGGCAAGACATCTCGAGCTGATACATCGTGTTGAAAGCCTGCGCCACACTGGGGCCACAGCTCAGCAAACCATGGTTGCGCAAAATCATGGCGGTGTGAGGGCCGAGGTCTTTCACCAGTCGCACACGTTCTTCAAGATCGATGGCTGGGCCTTCAAAGTCGTGATAGCCCAAGTGATTGTGAAAACGAATGGATGTTTGCGTCATCGGCAGCAGCCCACAGGCCATGCTGGCCACCGCCATGCCAGCGCGGCTGTGGGTGTGAATCACGCAGTGGACATCCGGGCGCGCCTCATGGATGGCACCGTGAATCACATAGCCCGACTTGTTGATGCCGTAGTCGGTTTCTGGCTTAGACAAAATGTTGCCGGCTATATCGATTTTGGCCAGACTCGAGGCCGTGATTTCTTTGTAAAGCAAGCCGTACAAATTGATCAACAAGTGCTTCGTTCCAGGGATGCTGGCCGTGATGTGGTTGTAAATCAGGTCGGTCATGCCGAACTTGTCGACCAGCCGGTAGCAGGCCGCCAGCTCGACCCGTGTGGCCCATTCTTCGGGGCTGACATCGTCTCGAACACACTTGAAATCGGTGGCGTAATTGGGCATGTGAGGGCTTTTTGGGGTTAGGCCGTGGTGACGACGAACAGCGATTGAATTGGCGAAATTGGACGGCTTCGGATTTCTTTAAAAACCCGCGGATGTTACGGCGAAAACGAGCATTAGCCAATGCGGTTTACGCTTGGAGAAAGTTGGCTCAAGCCTTTGCTCATTTCATCGCTTGAATCAAGAGGTCGTAAAAATAGCGTGCCGCAGCGGTCAGGTCACGGCCTCTGCGCTTAATCAGGCCCAGCGTGCGGGCCACATCTGGCTCGTGCAGTGGAATGCTGACCAAGGTCGGATGTCCCTGCCTTGGCATCGCTAAGCGCGGCACCACGCCAACGCCGAGCCCTGCCTCGATCAAGCTGACCATGGCGGGGACGTGGTGGACTTCGCAGAACCAGCGCGGCTGCGTCTTGCTTTGGGCCAGCGCCAAGTCAATCAGCAGCCGGTTGCCGCTGCCTTGCGCCAGTGTGATGTAGCTGTGCTCGCCCAGTTCGTCCCAGCGGATTTTTTTCCTTTTGGCCAGCGGATGGTCTTTGGTGCAAGCCACCACGAAGGGGTCTTGCAGCACCGGCTCAAACTCAATGTCGGCTTCTTGCGCGCCGATGTAGGTGAGCCCGAAATCAGCTTCACCGCGCACCACGTTGAGCAGAATGTCAAAAGATGATTCGTCAATCACACGGATGCGGATGCCGGGATATTTGCGGTGATACGTGCGCATCACGTCCGGTAAAAAATAGGCCACGGCCGAGGGCACGCAGGCGATGGTCACCTCGCCAGAGATGCGTTCGGCGACGTCGCTGATGCCGAGCAGGGCGCTGTCAAGCTCGTTCAAAACGCTGCGCGCTTTGGGGACAAAACTACGCCCAACCGTGGTCAGTTCGACCTTGCGCGTGGTCCTCTCAAAGAGCAAAACGCCGAGCGCTGTTTCGAGTTTGTCGATGCGCCGAGACAACGCTGATTGGGACAAATGGATGGCGGCAGAGGCGGCTTTGAAGCTGCCCAAATCAGCCACTGCAAGGAAAGCCCGAAGGTCGGCCAAATCAAAATTCATGCGTTTACAACAACAATAGGTGGAATATTTGCACTTTACACGCACTCGTTGTCTTTCGATAATCTTGGTTTTAAAGAAAGAATTGCTGTGAACGCTCGCGCCAATGACCCGATCCGGGTGCCTGAATCTGAACTCACCCAACTCGGTATCAAAGCCTTTCAGGGGTTGGGCTTGTCGTTGGCAGATGCCCAAGACGTTTGCCGCATTTTGGTCATGGCCGACTTGTTCGGCTTGTCTACCCACGGTTTGAGTCGGGTCGAGTCCTATGGTGAGCGCTTGTTGATCAAAGGCATCAACCCCGACGCCAAGATCAAAGTGGAGCGCATGGCGCCCGCCATGGTCCGGATTGACGGCGACAACGGCGTGGGTCCTTTGGTTGGTCTGCGGGCGCTGGAAGCGGCCATGGAAGTTGCCGGCGAATGCGGCATCGGCATCGCTTTTGCCCGCGGCAGCAATCACTTTGGCCCGATCTCACCGTATTCGCTGATGGCGGCCGAGGCCGGGTTTGCGTCGATCATCGGCAGCAATGCGACCACCACCATTGCGCCTTGGGGCGGTACCGATGCACGTCTGGGCAACAGCCCTCTGGGTTTTGGCGTGCCCAACCCGGGCGGTGCCCCGTTCTTGTTGGACATGGCCATGAGCGTGGTGGCTAGAGCCAAAATTCGCAATGCGTTCAAGCGTGGCGAGAGCATTCCTGCCACGTGGGCAACGGACAAACAAGGTTTGCCGACCAGCGACCCGGCGCAAGCACTCGACGGATTTTTATTGCCGATTGGCGGCCACAAGGGTTACGGCTTGGCGCTGCTGGTCGATCTGTTTGCCGGCCTGCTGTCTAACGCAGCCTACCTGACACACGTCAAGTCCTGGGTCGACGCGCCTGATGAGCCGCAGAACCTCGGCCACTTTTTCATCCTCATCAACACCCGCTTGCTCGGCTCGACCGCTTGGCTCACAGAGCGCATGAACGACTTCGCGTCCATCTTGCACGACAGCCCGGCGGCCGAAGCGGGCAAGCCGGTGCTGGTGCCTGGCGAGATCGAGCTGGCCAAGATGAGAGACCAGCGTGAGCACGGCATTCACATGCCGGCTGACGTGATGGCCTTGCTGAACAAACATGCGGCCAATGCACCGACCTGACTATCGACATAAAAAAGGAGACAACTCATGAACCGTAGCCCATCACACAAAACAAAATCACGCGTGCTGGTTGCCGCCTTGGCGCTGTCGACGATGGCCGCGCTGGGTCAGGCCCACGCGCAGACCTACCCGAACAAACCGATCCGCATGGTGGTGCCCTACGCAGCAGGCGGTAACGCCGACATCACGGCACGCTTGATTGCCAAAAAAATGTCTGACAGCATGGGTGTGCCGATTCTGGTGGACAACAAGGGCGGCGCCAACGGCATGATCGGTACCGACATCGTGGCCAAGGCGCCGGCCGACGGTTACACCCTGTTGATGGATGCCAGCGGGCCGCTCGTCATCAATCCGGGGTTGTACGCCAAGGTGCCTTACGACACCCTGAAAGACTTCATCCCGATCAGCCAAATCCTGACCTACCAGTACGTGTTGGTGGTGCCCACCAATTCAGCCATCACCAGCCTGCCCGCACTCGTGGCCAAGGCCAAAGCAGAGCCAGGCGCGATGAGTTACGGCTCCACAGGCATTGGCGGTGGTGGTCATCTGGCCGGCGAAATGTTGGCTTTGATGACTGGCACCACGCTGACACACGTGCCCTACAAAGGCAGTGCACCGGCGCTGGCTGATTTGCTGGGCGGTCATCTGACCTTCACCTACGACACGGTCATCACGTCTGTGCCACAAATTGAGGCCAAACAATTGCGGGCGTTTGCGGTGTCGGGTCCGACCCGCGTTAAATCCTTGCCGCAAGTGCCGACCATGCAAGAACTTGGCTACAAAGGCTTTGACATCACGCAGTTTGTGGGCCTGCTGGCGCCGGCCAAGACCGACCCGGCGATCATCAATCGCTTGCATCAAGAAGCGGTCAAGGCGGTCAAATCGCCCGACATCATTCAACGCATCGGCGTCGAAGGTGGCAACGAACTGGTAGGCAGTTCCCCGGCTGAGTTTCAGGCTCAGATTCAACGCGAACTGGTGCTGTACACCAAGCTCGTGAAAGACGCCAACATCAAACCGCAATAAAACTTTCAAAAAATGTACCAACTCGATCTGCTGATTCAAGGTTTTCCGGGGCGCGCTGTTTGTCATGGCGGTCTCGGCTGGAGCACCGTGTCGCTCCTGCGCGGCCAAGGCCGTGTGGCGCTGGTGGACGTCGGCGCTTTTGGCGTTCGCCGCGAGCTGTCGCAGCAACTGCAAGCTCAAGGCGTCAAGCCCGAAGACGTGACCGATGTGATCCTCACGCACGCGCATTACGACCACGCCGTCAACTTCACCTTGTTCCCAAACGCCACCGTCTGGATCGGTGACGAGGAGCTCACTTGGGCCGCGAGTCAGCCGATCGGTTTCAACCCCCTGCCGGAGTTGTATGTGCGTGAACTGCTGACGCGTGAGCGCGTGCGCCGCATGCTGCCGGGCGACGAACCTTTGCCCGGCCTCCACGCCGTGGCCGCACCCGGTCATACGCCGGGGCATCTGATTTTTGTGCTGACCGGCAACACGCCGCCGGTGATCTTCACCGGCGACTCGGCGAAGAACCGGGCTGAGTTGCTGTCTGGCGAGGTCGATGCCACCGCAGACGCTCAGCAAAGTCGCGACACCTTGGCGATGATCTGGACGCACTGGCGGGCCGTGCCCGGCACCGTGCTGATCCCCGGTCACGACCTGAGCATGCGGCTAGATGCCGACGGACAACCCGATTACATTGGGGAGCGCAAAGCGGCGATTGCAGCCTGGTTTTCCGAATCCATCCACACCATGACGACCATCAACCTGTGCTGCGACGCAGGCTTTGGCGGCAATTACAGAAACGATGAATCATGACCTTCAGTGCAGCTGTGAAGAGCGCTTTAACACCGACCGGACGCTTGCGTGCGTCTATCAATTTAGGCAACCCCATCCTCGCCAATCGCGACGCCGCCGGCTTGCCTGTGGGTGTGTCGATTGACCTGGCGCGTGAGTTGGCGCGTCGGCTTGGTGTCGAGTCCGAACTGGTGGTGTCTGAGTCAGCCGGCAAGTCAGTCGACATCGTCACCGCCGATCAAGCTGACATCGGTTTTTTTGCCATCGACCCCGTGCGTGGTCAGGGCATTTTGTTCACCGCTGCGTATGTCTTGATCGAGGGCAGCTACTTGGTGCGCGAGGCCTCGCCCTTGCAGCGCAACGAAGAAGTTGACACCGCCGCACACCGCGTCACCGTCGGCAAGGGCAGCGCCTACGACCTGTACCTGACGCGGGCCTTGAAAGCCGCGCAGATCATCCGCGCGGTCAGCTCGCCGGCTGTGGTCGACACCTTTGTAGCCAATGGCGATGACGTTGCCGCCGGCGTCAAGCAGCAGCTTGAAGCAGATGCCAAACGCCTGCCGGGTTTGCGTCTATTGCCGGGCCGCTTCATGGTCATTGAGCAGGCGATGGGCGTGCCTAAGACGCGCGGCGAGGCCGCTCAAGCTCACGTTGCTGCCTTCGTTGAAGAGATGAAAGCCAGTGGCTTTGTGGCAGAGGCTTTGGCTCGGTACCGCATCGAAGGTGCCGCCGTGGCACCGGCTGCGGGTCAATGAGATGCCGACCGTCAGGGCTTCCATCTACCGCCATCTCAGCTTGGTAGTGACAGTCGTCACCGCGCTGACGGCGTTGTCAGCGCTGCCGGCGAAGGCGCAATCACCATCTCAAAATTACCCCCTGAAACCCATCACCTTGATCGTGCCGTTCGCCCCCGGCGGCGGTACTGACAGCATTGCCCGAGATGTCGCCCGAGCGCTGGGTGACAAGCTCGGCCAAGTGGTCATCATCGACAACAAAGGTGGGGCCGGCGGCAGTATAGGTGCCAACGCTGTGGCCAAGGCGCCAGCGGACGGCTACACCTTGTTGTTTGCGACCTCGACTTTCGTCACCAACGCGGCGGCCGAAGCTTCGCCAAGCTACAACATCGAGAGAGATTTTTCACCCATCGCCATGATCGGTCGTGGGCCGCTGTTGGTGGTGGCCAGCAAAGAGATGGGCGTCAAAACGATTGCGCAGCTGCGCACTGCCATGGCCGCCCGGCCCGACGGTACCAATTTTTGCTCGGCTGGCAACGGCAGCATCAACCATTTGTCGGGCGAGTTGTTTCGCCAAAAAACGCAGCTGGCCATGACGCATGTGCCCTACAAAGGCAGTGGTCCGGCGACGGTTGATTTGTTGGCCGGACGTATCCAACTGTTTTTTGCCACCGTGCCCACCATCTTGCCTTATGTGCAGGACAACCGCGTTGAGCTGTTGGCGGTGACGAGCGTCAAGCGTTCACCGCTCTTTCCCAACACGCCGACCATGGCCGAAGCGGGTCTCAAGGGTTTTGATATTTCAACGTGGTGGGGTGTTCTGGCACCGGCCAAAACTCCGCAAGCGATCATCGATAAACTCAACCTGGCCATCAACGAAGCAGCCGCGCGTGATCCGCTGCGCAGTCGTCTCAGTCACGAGGGGGCTGATGCCGTCAGCGGTTCACCTGCGGACTTCCGCAAAGCCTTGCTTTCTGAGACTGTGCTGTGGCGCGAGGTGGCGAAGACGGCTGGACTCAAAGCCAATTGAGCTCATTGAGCCAATTAAGCCAATCAAGACATTGAAGGTTCGCGGAATAATCTGCGTATCGTTTTTTATCCCCTCCATTTTTGAATTGATCCCATGAAAATTGTTGTTCTCCCTGGCGACGGTATTGGCCCTGAAACCATGGCCGTCACGGTCGATGTGCTGGAAGCCGTATCCCAAAAATTCCATCTTCAACTCGAGCTCCAGCACGACATCGCTGGTCACGACAGTCTGAAATTGCATGGCGCGACCGTCACACCAGCCTTGCTTGAGAAAGTGCGCGCAGCCGATGGCTTGATGCTCGGCCCCATGGCCACTTATGACTTCAAGGACGAAGCCAAGGGCGAGATCAATCCCTCGAAATTTTTCCGCAAGACCTTCGATCTGTACGCCAACATTCGACCGGCGCGCACCTTCAAGGGGATGACCGCGCGGCTGGGCGAGTTTGACCTCGTCGTGGTGCGTGAAAACACCGAAGGTTTTTACGCCGACCGCAACGTCGAGTCCGGCGGCAGCGAGATGCTGATCACGCCAGACGTCGTGGTATCGCTGCGCCGCATCACCCGCGTTTGCTGCGAACGCATTGCACGCTCAGCTTTCGAGTTGGCCATGACGCGGCGCAAAAAACTCACTATCGTGCACAAAGCCAATGTGTTGAAAATCGGCGATGGCATGTTCATCGAAGAGTGCTTGCGCGTGGCCAAAGAGTTTCCAGAGGTAGCGGTTGACGACTTCATCGTCGACGCCATGATGGCCCACGTGGTGCGCGCGCCGCAACGCTTTGACGTCATTGTCACGACCAATATGTTTGGCGATATTTTGTCCGACTTGACGGCAGAACTCTCCGGCAGCCTCGGCTTGGGCGCTTCACTGAATGCCGG
This sequence comes from Comamonadaceae bacterium, assembly GCA_947447355.1. GTDB lineage: Bacteria > Pseudomonadota > Gammaproteobacteria > Burkholderiales > Burkholderiaceae_C > Polaromonas. Next base: position 10,194 of record CANFJF010000022.1, on the reverse strand, counting down.
CGTCAACCACGCCATGGGTCAAGCGGCCCACGGCTCTGCCCCCGACATAGCCGGACAGAACATCGCGAACCCTTTCTCGTTGATCTTGTCAGCCGGACAGCTGCTCCGTTGGCACGGTCTGCGTGCGGATAAGCCGGCTTTCATCGCCGCCAGTGCCGCCATTGAAGCGGCTACAGAATCTGCGATTGCCGCGCACGAAGCCACGCGCGACGTTGGCGGTCAGCTGGGCACGCGCGAAACCGGCGCGGCTTTTGTAGCTCGCCTGATGGCGGCTTGAACAGTCAGCCAACGCTGGAGTCAACCCATGAACCCTCTCCTCTCAAGACGCCACCTGTCTAAAGTCGCTACAACGCTGGGTATTTTCATCTTCAGCGCGTTGGCCTTGCCAGCCGCCGCGCAAAGCTGGCCCGACAAACCTGTCCGCGTGATCGTGCCGGCACCGGCCGGCAGTTCACTGGACGTGATTGTGCGCAGCTTGGGCGAGACGCTGAAGGTCCGTTGGGGCCAGCCTTTGATTGTGGACAACAAGCCGGGCGCTGGTGGCAATATTGGCATGGACGTTGTGGCCAAGGCCGCGCCGGACGGCTACACCTTGGGCATCGGCTTCAATGGCCCGATTGCCTTTGCCCCCTTCATGTTCAAGAAGATGGCCTACGACCCGGCCAAGGACTTGCTGCCCATCGTCCTGACAACTTCCCAGCCCAACGTGCTGGCGGTGCCGGCCGATCACCCGGCGAATAACTTGCGCGAGTTTGTGGCCTGGGCCAAGTCGCAGGGCAACAAGGTCAGCTACGCCTCGGTGGGCCTGGGCAGTTCGTCCCACTTGTCGATGGAGTTGCTGAAAACCACGGCTGGTTTTGAGGCCACGCACGTGCCTTTCAATGGGTCGCCGCCGGCAGCACTGTCGGTGGCGCAGGGCGAAACCCAGGCCGTGTTGGCGACCGAGCCAGCGTTGCTGGCGTTGGTGCAAGCGGGTCGATTGAAGTTGTTGGCGGTTACCAGTCCGCAGCGTCTGGCCGCACGGCCTGAATTGCCGATCGTGGCCGAGGCCGGATTTCCCGGCTTTGACGCACTCGCATGGAACGGCTTGTTTGCCCCCGCTGGCACCAGCGCCGAAATCGTCAACCGCATCAACGCCGACGTCAACGCGGCCATGGCCGACCCGACCTTTCGCCAGACCATGGCCAAGCAGGGGCTCATCGTCGGCGGTGGTTCAGGGGCAAAATTCAAGTCTTTTATAGAGGGCGAATCCCGCAAGTGGGGCGCCATCATCACCAAGGCTGGCATCACGCTGGACTGAAGCAAAAGCCGAATGACAACACTCAATTCATCACTGCCGCTGTCCGGGATTCGCGTGCTGGATTTGTCCCGCGTGTTGGCGGGCCCTATGTGCGGCATGGTGCTGGGGGACTTTGGCGCCGAGGTCATCAAGATCGAACACCCCGAGCGTGGCGACGACACCCGTGACTGGGGCACACGCGTTGGCAAAACAGAAACCGCTTACTTCAACAGCATGAACCGCAACAAGCGATCCATCACCTTGGACTTGCAAAAGCCCGAGGCCGTGCAGATCGTGCTGGACCTGGCGCGGCAGTCCGACGTGGTGATTCAGAACTTCAAGTTCGGCGGGGCTGAAAAAATGGGCCTGGGCTACGCGCAAATCAAAGCGGTTCGACCCGACATCGTTTACTGCTCCATTTCGGGCTACGACCGTACCGGGCCCGAGGCTGCGAGACCCGGCTATGACTTGGTGGTGCAGGGTGAGGCTGGCCTGATGGCCATGAATGGCAACCCTGATCAGCCGCCGCTGAAGTTCGGCGTGGCAGCGGTCGACATGTTCACCGGCATGTACGCCGCTCAAGCCATACTGGCGGCTTTGTTCAACCGGCAAAAAACCGGGCTTGGCCGCCACATTGAAATGGCGCTGTTCGATTGCGGTCTCATGATCACGGCCTACTGCGGGTTGGAAGCCATGCTGCTGCAAAAAGACCCGCCACGCTACGGCAATGCACATCCATCCATCGTCCCCTACGGCGTGTTCGACGCCGAAGATGGACCGCTGGTCATCACGGTAGGCAACAACGCCCAGTTTGAACGTTTTTGCCGTGCCGTCATTGAGCGCCCCGACCTGGCTGAAGACGAGCGCTTCAAAACCAACTTAGGTCGCGGCACCCACCGCGCACTGCTGATGACCGAGGTCTTGCGCGAGCTGGGTTGCCGTTCTCGCCAACTGCTGTTGCAACGCCTGAAGGATGCGGGTATTCCGTGCGGTGAGGTGTTGGGCCTGTACGAAGCGTTGACCTCAGAGCGCGCCGTGCGCGGCGGTCTGGTGACGTCGCAGCCGCACCCCGTGGCGGGCAGCACGCATGTCATGGCGCCGCCCTATCGGCTCGATGGTGAGCGCCTGCCGGTGCGCCTTGCACCGCCAGAACTGGGTGAAGCCACGCGCGAAATTTTGACCGGTATGTTGGGGCTCGACGATGCGCGCCTGGCCGAGCTCAAGGCACTTGGCGTGCTCTAACTGCAAGTCATCAAGCTGCCATGACAACACCGCTCGCGACAACCACTTTTCCGCCATTCCGAACGCTGTCCGACTTGCTGCGAGAGCACGCGCGGCAGCGTCCGCAAGCCTTGGCGATGTGTGATGACGAGAGCACTCTGAATTGGGAACAACTCGATCGGCTGGTGGACACCGTGGCAGCGTCGTTGCAGCGCGATGGCCTTTGCCCGGGCGATGTGGTAGCCCTGTGCGCTGCGACTTGCGCACGCTACGCGGCTGTGTTCCTAGGGATTCTTCGCAGCGGCGCAGTGGTCGCGCCGCTGTCGCCGTCGGTCACGCCACAGGTGCTGGCTGCCATGCTTCGCGATGCGCAGGCCCGCGTGCTGTTTGTGGACGCGTCGACCCGTCATCTGATTCAGACGGATGCTGTGGATCCATCCACGGTGGTGACGTTGGATCAGACGGTGAATGGGCCTGACGTCACGCCCGGCCTGCACTGGGAACACTGGAATAACTGGAAGCGCTGGGACGATTGGCTCGACGCCGATGGCGTTCTGCCGACGCCGGTCGACACAGCAGCCGGAGACCCGTGCAACATCATTTACTCGTCAGGCACCACCGACACGCCCAAAGGCATCGTGCAGTCACACGGTATGCGCTGGGCTCATGTGGTGCGCGGGATGGGGTTTGGTTACGGGCCTGAGAGCGTCACGCTGCTTGCCACACCGCTGTACTCCAACACCACCTTGGTGTCGTTTTTTTCGGCACTGGGATGGGGCGGTTGCGTTCGCTTGATGGCGCGCTTTGATGCGCTGCGCTACCTCCAGATCGCCCAAGCTGTTCGCGCCAGCCACACCATGCTGGTGCCGGTGCAATACCAGCGCATCATGGCTTTGCCGCAGTTTGCCGAGTTTGACTTGGCGTCTTTCAAAGCCAAGTTTTGCACCAGCGCTCCGTTTCGCGCTGAACTGAAGGCCGATGTGTTGGCCCGGTGGCCGGGCGGTCTCGTCGAGTTTTACGGCATGACCGAAGGCGGCGGCTCCTGCATTTTGGTCGCCCACTCGCACCCCGACAAACTCCACACCGTGGGCCAGCCTGCTGCCACCAGTGACATGCGTCTGATCGACGAAGACGGCCTTGAGTTGCCCGCCGGTGCGATCGGTGAAATCGTCGGTCATTCGCCCGGCATGATGACCGGTTACCACCGCCGGCCAGACCTGACGCGCGAGGTTGAATGGTTTGACGCGCAAGGCAAGCGCTTCATTCGCACGGGTGACGTGGGTCGCTTTGATGCCGACGGATTTCTCACGCTGCTGGACCGCCGCAAGGACATGATCATCAGCGGTGGCTTCAATGTTTACCCGAGTGATTTGGAGGCCGAACTGCGCCAGCACCCGGGCGTGGAAGACGTCGCCGTGACGGGCGTGCCGAGCGAACAGTGGGGCGAAACTCCGGTCGCGTTTGTGCGACTCCGGTCGGGTGCTACCGACGAAGCTGTGCAAATTTTGGCTTGGTACAACGCCCGCGCCGGCAAGACACAACGGCTGGCAGCGTTGCACTTTATCGACGAATTGCCGCGCAGCGCCATCGGGAAAGTACTCAAGCGTGAACTGCGCGAACTGCACCAAAAAATGTCATCACTGCGGGCGTAGCGCGGCAGCCTATCACCGTGCACCTCAAAGATGGATGGCCGCGCTGCGCTCGCCATGACCGGAGGGGTTTTGACATGAGACGCTGGGAAAAACCCATGTATTCATGGAAACCGAAACGGCCAAGTGGGCCGAGGTCATCAAGAGCGCGGGCGTCACGGCCAGTTGAACGGTTCAGACCGGCTTGGCCAAGCCGAGTTTTTCGACCAGCGCTTTTTCGCGCAGGAAAGTCTCTTGGGCGAAGCGCGTGTAGTCCGCGCTGTTCATGTAGATCGGCACCATGTCGTAGCGGGCCAGTGCGGTTTTGTAATTGTCTTGTTCCATCGCCTGCTTGAAAGCGTCGTGCAGCCGCTTGACCACTGCGGGCGGCGTGCCTTTGGGCGCGCCGATGCCAAACGGTGAGTTCTGCACGATGTCGAGCCCGAGCTCTTTCAGCGTCGGTGCATCGGGAAACTTGGCCAAGCGTTCAGCGCCCCAGGTGTTGAGCACGCGCAACTTGCCGGCTTGCACCTGCGGCGCAAAGCCGGTGGAGTCGGCTGCGGCCATGATGTTGTTGCCCATGATCGACTGCATCAGGTCGGCACTGCCCTTGTAGGGAATGTGCAGCAGGTCTAGCCCCAGCTGTTGCGCGATCAGCTCCATGGTCAGGTGCGGGCTGGTCATGGTGCCGGTCGAGCCGTAGCTCAACTTGCCGGGGTTGGCCTTGGCCCAAGCGACAAAATCGGCCCAGGTTTTGAGGGGTGAATCCGTCGGCACGACGACGCCAAAAGCGTAGCCGGTCACATTCAGCACATAGCTGATGTCCTTGACCGGGTCCCAGCTGATCTTGGTGGTGTAGGGCAGGCGAAACACGCCCAGCGGAATTTGTCCCACGGTGTAGCCGTCGGCTGCGGACGACTGCAGTTGCAGCGCAGGCAAGGTGCCACCGGCGCCGGGTTTGTTTTCAACAATCACCGGCTGAGCCAAAATTTTGGAGGCGTTGTCGGCCAGCACGCGCATGGTGATGTCGGTCGGCCCGCCGGCCGGAAAGGCGATGACCAGCTTGATGGATCGGCTTGGGAAACTTGGCGCTTGTGCCGCGACTTGAGCACCTGACAAAGGGACCGCCAGCGCAGCGGTAAATTGCAAAAGGTGTCGACGTTGCATCAAAGTCTCCTGAAGTGGCCACACAAAAATATGAAAAATATTATGGGCCAAACCGGCGACCGCGGCATCAGGGCAACTCCTGAGGACGTGACCGATGCGTGTGCATTCAAGCGCTTTAGCATCGCCACAAGCGCAGCCCCGTGCGGACCGCATGTTGGATCTGTGCCATAGTCGGCCACCTTGCCTGTCTCCCGCCGCCTTCGGCCAGAGGTTCTTGGCAATGGCTCTACGCGCAATAAATCGCAGATTGGTTCGACATGCAAACCTCCGTTGTTGCACCGGCTGAGGTACCAAGTCCAGCGCCATCTCGGCCCAAATCGCTGCCCACGGTGCCAGCACTTCTTCTCAAGTTGGTTTTCGCTTGCTTGCTCCCCGCTTTGCTGGGGGCCGGCTTCATGATCTACATGGAGTATGTGCGGGGCCATGCACAGCAACAAGCCAGCACTGAGATAAGCGTTCAAGACAAGCTGAGCGCAGTCGATGCCCAACTTGCCAGAGCCGAGCTTTTTGCACAGACACTGGCGATCAGCGGTTCCCTAAGCCGGCAAGATTTCGCCACATTCCATCAACGAACGTTGCGGTTGCTGCGTGAATCCAATCTCAAACTCAGCGTCATTTTGTATGACGCTGGCGGTCAACAACTGCTCAACACCAACATGCCTTATGGGTCGCCGCTGCCAAAGCGCCAAGACACAGGGCAAATCCAAAGCGTGTTCTCCAGCGGGCGGATGCTCGGCTCGTCGGTCATCAAACGCACCTCAGACGGTCATGCCATGGTGGGCATTTGGGTCCCGGTTTTCTCTGGCCAAAAGGTGGTGTACGCCTTGGCGGTGGGCTTCGCACCCCAAAATTTGAATACGCTTTTGGCGCAGCATCACTCACAGGACGAGGCCCTCATGGCCATTCTTGACGGCACCGGGACCATTGCCGCCAGAAGCCACCAAGCCGAAAAATTTATTGGCCTAAAGGGCCATCCTCAATTGCTCAAAGAGCTTGAGACGCAATCTCAAGGCACTTTTGAAATAGCGACCAGTCTGGGCTTTCCTCTAAAGGCCACTTATCGCCGCTCCCTCATCTCTGGTTGGACTGTGGTCGTCGCCGTTCCGAGCCGATTCATTTCAACGCCACTGACGCATAACCTGCTTGTTTTATGCCTAGGCGGGGTTGCATTGCTTTGTCTGAGTCTTGGTTCTGCTTGGATGGTGGGAAAGCGCATCTCCAAGTCATTGTGGGCACTGCGGGCGACTGCCATGGCCTTGGGCGATGGCACGTTGCCTGCAATATCGGACGGGATCACAAGCGAGACCGCTGAACTCAGCCAAGCCCTGCAAGTGTCTGCCCGCAGTTTGAGACACCGGACACAGGAACTCCTGGTCGCCAACGAAAGTTTGCTGGCGCGCAGCGCCGAATTAACGGAAGCGCAGCACATCGCCAAAATTGGCAACTGGAAGTGGCATGCCAGCACCGGCACTTTTTCTGCTTCCGATGAACTTCTGCGCTTGTATGGGCGGAAAATTCTCCTGCCGTTCGCTGCAAAGAAAGGCACGATGTTCATGCCAGCCGCATGGGAGAAACTCAGGACTGCCGTCAAAGCAACGCTGCAATCCAAAACTGGCTTTTCGTTGCTGTTGCCCACATTCACCGCAGACGGCACCCCGTTATGGTCCCGCGTCAATGGTGAGCTGGTATACAACGCCTCGGGTAAGTTCACCGGCCTGCGTGGCACGCTCCAAGACGTCGACCTTCAAGTCAAAGCTGAAGCGGCGATAGTCGAAAACGCCAAACGCTACCGCACGCTGTTTGAAGGGTCGCCGGTGGCAATCGTCGTGCACTGCAATGGGATCGTTGCTGTGGCCAACACGTCTGCCGCCAAGTTGTTTGCGGCTGCAGCAGCACCAGACTTGGCAGGAAAATCTTTGAATCAGTTCGTGCACCCTGATTTTCAACAGGCTGTCGCCGCGCGTCTGGCGTTGATCACCCGGCCTGGTGAGTCGGCACTGCCGTTCGAGCTAAAGCTCATCAACTTGAATGGGCTGACTTTCAGCGCGCAAGTCCTGAGCACGGCATTTCTAATTGAAGGGGAGCACTTTGTTCAAACCTATATTCATGACCTCACTGAGGAGAGGCGTCGCGACGCAGAATTAGCCCATTTGCGAAATGAAATGCATCACCTACTGATCTGGCAAGTGGCGCAACACACCGTGGCGGCGCTGGCGCACGAGGTCAATCAACCGCTGGCGAGCGCCTCTCTATTGTGTGAGGCTGCCAAGCGCATGGTGTTGACCGATGGGCTTTCCGTCGACGTCAATGCCGACAAGTCCAAGCGACTCGAGCAGACGCTGATGCGCATCACCAGTGACATCGAACGGGCTGGCGATATTCTCAAAAATCTACTGGTATCAGTGACCCAGCCAGACATCACGCGCCTTCCTGTCAGGGTAAACGCATTGGTCGCTGAGTCGGTTCAAACCGCACTTGATGAGGGTGTCTTGGACTGTCGCATCATCACCAACTACGCCGCAGCTTTGCCCGTCGTGAAGGCGAACCAGCTGCAAATTGTCAAAGTGTTGCTGAACCTGATTCACAACGGTGCGCAGGCGATGAACAATGCGCAGATTGCGAACGGCCGACTATGGATCAGCACCGCGCTGGCGACCGACGGCGACGAGGTCTGCGTCAGCGTGCGGGACGAAGGTCCGGGTATCAGCGCCGGGCTGGAGCAAGAAGTTTTTGAGCCTTTCGTTAGCACCAAGTCTTATGGTTTGGGCATGGGTCTGACCATCAGTCGCACCCTTGTGGAGGCGAACGGCGGCAAGCTCTGGTACACAAGGAATGATGGCGCAGGCGTTACATTCAATTTCACAATGAAAATTAACCAATAGTTAATAATGAAATCTATGACTGTATTCATTATTGATGACGACATGGGTCTTCGGAGCAGCTTGGCCTTGCTGCTGGAAACAGACAAGCTCCAGTCGGCGAGTTTTGCCAGTGCCGATGCGTTTTTAGCCGCCTGCGGACCGAACCCGCAAGGCTGCCTGATTTTGGACGTTCGCATGCCGGGCATGAGTGGTCTGCAACTGCAAGACGAGCTGGCGCTGCGCCACATTCAATTGCCGATCATTTTTTTGACCGCTTTCGCCGACATTCCGATGACGGTCGGGGCGATACGCAAAGGTGCGCTGGACTTGATCACCAAACCGGTCAACGGGGCTGTCTTGCTTGCACGTGTGCACAGCGCCTTGGAAACCAATCGCTTGCAGCGCGAAGCCAGTGCAGCACGGGCGCTGTTTGAGGCCCGTTTGTTGAAACTGACCCAGCGTGAGCGGGAGGTGCTGGTGCTGGCCCTCTCCAGCATGCCGAACAAAACGATTTCCAGTGAACTGGGCATCAGCGTGCGCACCATTGAAGGGCACCGCTCGCACATTTTTCTCAAGCTGGACATTGACTCACTGGTTGAACTGGCGCAGCAAGCCGCTAGCGTCGGCATGCCCTTGAGTGACATCGCCGCTTTGCCACGCAAGTAAGCCGCTGACCCGCTGGACCGCCCGCATCCACGTATAAATACGCGGGTGTTGGCGCGTCTAGCCCAAATGGCATAGGAAGTTTCTAATTCTTTACTATGAATGTTGATACATACCTCACCGAAGCCGCTTAAATGTGTTCTACCGAACAAAGGCAGCCAGGCTTCAGTCGTTACATTGCTGGACCCCTCATCAAACCGCAGTTAGAAATCGCTGCAGGATAAGTCCGCATGTCACGTCACGCCTCAATGAATCGAATTTTCCGCTTGGTCTGGAGCCAAGTCACCCAAGCGTGGGTGGCTGTGCCAGAAGTCTCGCGCGGACGGGGTAAAAGCGCCCGCAGCAAGCTGATCAGCGCTGCCGCTTTAGGCTTGCTGGGAACCTTGAATGCGCATGCCGGGCCGACCGGTGCGCAAGTCACGGCCGGTGCGGGTGCGGTCACGCAGTCAGGCGCGATGACGACCATCACCCAGTCCAGCCAGAACTTGTCGCTGAACTGGAAAAGCTTCAACATTGCGCCGACCGAGACGGTTAACTTTGTGCAGCCATCGGCCACGGCCATCGCCGTCAACCGCATTGCTGACACCAACGGCAGCCAAATTCTGGGTCGTCTGAACGCCAACGGCCAGGTCTTTTTGATCAACCCCAACGGGGTCTTGTTTGGTGCGGGTGCGCAAGTCAACGTCGGTGGACTGGTGGCTTCCACGCTAGACCTGAACGACGCCAGCCTCAGCAGCAATAGCCGAACTTTTGGTGGCAATGACATGAGCGGCACGAGCGGCATGGGCAGCGTTGTCAACTTAGGCAGCCTCAACGCCACCGGTTCAGCGGGTACTGGCGGCTATGTGGCGTTGCTGGGCCACAGCGTCAGCAACCAGGGCAGCATCAGCGCGCCGCAGGGCACCGTGGCACTGGGATCGGGCAGCGCAGCCACCCTGACTTTCCAAAACAACAGCTTGGTCAAAATGCAAATTGACCAAAGCCTGTTGAACAATTTGACCGAAAACGGCGGCGTCATCCGCGCTGACGGCGGACTGGTGCTGATGAGCGCCGGTGCCAAAGACGCCCTGCTGGCCAGTGTGGTCAACAACACCGGCGTGATCGAAGCACGCACCGTCGCCAACCATGCAGGCAGCATCGTGTTGTTGGGCGGCATGGCTGCGGGAACGGTCAACGTCGGTGGCACGCTGGACGCCAGCGCACCGAATGGCGGCAACGGCGGTTTCATTGAAACCAGCGCCGCGCATGTCAAGGTCGCCAACGCGGCCAGCATCAGCACCGCGGCCCCGCAAGGCCAGGTGGGCACGTGGTTGATTGACCCGAATGACTTCACTAGCGCAGCGTCTGGGGGCGACATCTCCGGTGCCACTCTGTC
>CANFJF010000021.1 GCA_947447355.1 Comamonadaceae bacterium | reverse complement strand
GGCCGTGATGGATACCGTATTTGGCGGTGAGGGACTTATAGCCACGCCCGTTGGACAAGTACTCTTGAACTAAAGCTATTTTAAATTTCTCGTCGTATTTCGCCATGAAAAACACCCCAAGGATTGGATGGGTGTCCAACTTTTGGGGTGCAGTTCACAATGAGTCGCCTTTTTCATGCCCCTCCCCGACGTCATGCCGGGGAGGGTAACGATCGCTTTACTCTGTGCGCTGTGTTGGCGCACTGTCTTCAAAAGGCAGCGTCATGTTGCGCAGATCACGCTTGGTCTCAACCAGCATTAGCGGGCTGACTTCAATGGCCACCACTGGCGGGCGTTCGCGAGGGACGTGCACAGGACGCGGTTCAGCCGCCATCGCTGCTTGCGTTTCAGCGATTTTGCTGGTGTTGGAGTTGACCCACTGCAGACCAGAAGCGCTTGCAACCTGAGACAAGTCTTGCAAAGGCAGGTCATACGACGCGACCTGAGGCAGGACACGTGTGGATGGTGCTGGTGCGCTCGCTTTTGGCATGGCCGGGGCTGCAACGGATGCAGGCGCTGCAGGTGCAGCACGTACTTCGCTCACAGTCACAGTCGGGCTCTTCTCCTCAGCTGCGGGCAGAGGGGTTTCTGCACTTGCCATTGGCGCTGGCGCAATGGCGGTTGTATTGGCGTCAGCTGCTTGATCTGAAGATGGCTCAGCACGGTCACCACGTTCACGGCGCTCGCGACCGTAGCGGTCACGGCTACGGCGTTCGCGTGGTGCGCGTTCTTGAGTACCGTCCTGGCTGTCGGCGGGCTCGATACCCTGCACTGCAGCGTCTGTTGCTTGTGCTTGCTCGGTACGCACGTCCGGTGCGTGGCCATCGGCAAAGGCGGCTTGGTTACCGTCAGAAGTGGATGCTTCGTCACGACGTTCAGGGCGACGACCACCGCGTTCACGGCGACCTTCACGTGGCTCACGTGCTTCCCGTGGCTGGCGTTCTTCGCGTCCGCCGGCTTCCGTTGCGGTCACATCACCTCTTGCAGCGGCGGCCATAGCGGCCTGATTAGCCAGCGCCAGCTCTTCTTGCGCTGCGTCGCGGGGTGCTCCGGTGCGTTCAGCACCACGCTCCATTCGCTCTGCGCGTTCTGGACGATCACGGCGATTGCGGTCACCACGGCCTTCGCCGCGGGCTTGACCTTCACTGCGAGGTTGGCTCTCAGCGCGTAAGTCTGGGCGAGCTTCGCCGGAGCGTTCCGCATTGCGACCATTTTCGCGACCCCCTTCGGCTGGAGCACGTTCAGGACGGCCCTCAGGACGACCTTCAGGGCTGCGTTCGCGACGTGAATCAGCGCGGCCTTCGCCTCGCTCAGCACCGCGTTCGCCCGTGCGCTCAGCGCGGCCTTCGGTGCGATCACCGCTCGCACTGCGACCCCCACGAGCACCGCGGCGACCATCACGGCCACCACGTTCGCCGCGCTCTGAACGCTCACCGCGCTCATCGCGACGGCCTTCGCTGCGCTCGTCTTTCTTCACTTCATTGCTAGGGGCTGCGGCGGGTGCCGCATCATCTCCAGCAAACAGGTTTTTGAGCCAGCCAAAGAAGCCTTTTTCGGCTGCAGGGGCTGCTGGTGTGCGCGCTGCCAGCGGCGAGCGCTGCTGGGCTGCTGCCACGGGCTTGGCCACGACTTCTGGCTTAGGCACTGCGATCGGTGCGGGCATGTCAGGCAGCACACCTTTGATGATCGGTTCTTGCTTGTTGTGTTTTTCTTGGCTGCGGCGTGTGACCAAGGTCGGGTCTTCCATTTCTTCAGCCATTTTGTAGCTGGCTTCGATGTTGTCTAGACGCGGGTCATCGTGCTTCAGGCGCTCAAGTTTGTAGTTCGGTGTCTCGAGTGTTTTGTTGGGCACCAACAGCACGTTGATGCGCTGCTTCATTTCGATCTTAGCGATCTCTGAACGCTTTTCGTTCAGCAGGAACGAGGCCACGTCGACGGGCACTTGGCACAGCACGGAGGCCGTGCTGTCTTTCATCGACTCTTCCTGGATGATGCGCAAAATTTGCAATGCCGAGCTTTCGGTGTCGCGGATGTGGCCAGAGCCACCGCAACGCGGGCAAGGAATCGATGCACCTTCTGACAGGGCCGGACGCAGACGCTGACGGCTCATTTCCATCAAACCGAATTTGCTGATGGTGCCGAACTGCACGCGGGCGCGGTCTTGACGCAGCGCGTCGCGCAGGCGGTTTTCGACGTCGCGGCGATTGCGACTTTCTTCCATGTCAATGAAGTCGATGACGATCAGGCCGCCCAAGTCGCGCAAGCGCATTTGGCGGGCCACTTCGTCAGCGGCCTCTAAATTGGTGCGGGTGGCAGTTTCTTCGATGTCGCCGCCCTTGATAGCGCGGGCCGAGTTGACGTCGACAGACACCAGTGCTTCGGTGTGGTCGATGACGATGGCGCCGCCGGAAGGCAGCTGCACGGTGCGTGCGTAGGCCGATTCAATTTGGTGCTCGATCTGAAAGCGTGAGAACAGCGGTGCGTCATCTCGGTAGCGTTTAACGCGATGCTCATGCTCAGGCATCACATGCGCCATAAACTGGCGGGCTTGTTCGTAGACGTCGTCGGTGTCGAACAGAATGTCGCCGATGTCGCTGTTGAAGTAGTCGCGAATGGCGCGAATCACCAAGCTGGATTCCTGATAAATCAGGAAAGCGCCTTTGCCGCCCTTGCCGGCACCTTCAATAGCGGTCCAAAGCTTGATCAGGTAGTTCAGGTCCCATTGCAGCTCAGGCGCGCTACGGCCAATGCCGGCGGTGCGCGCAATGATGCTGGAGCCGGCTGGGTATTCCAGCTGGTCCATGGCTTCTTTGAGTTCGGCCCGGTCGTCGCCTTCGATACGGCGGCTGACGCCGCCGCCGCGTGGGTTGTTGGGCATCAGGACCACGTATCGACCTGCCAAGCTGACGAAGGTGGTGAGCGCTGCGCCCTTGTTGCCGCGTTCTTCTTTTTCGACCTGAACCATCAGTTCCTGGCCTTCACGGATCACATCATTGATGCGAGCCTGATTGACGGGGACGCCGGCGGCAAAGTAATTGCGCGAGATTTCTTTGAATGGCAGAAAGCCGTGACGGTCTTCACCGTAGTCGACAAAGCAGGCTTCCAACGAAGGCTCGACGCGCGTGACGACGGCCTTGTAGATGTTGCCCTTGCGTTGTTCGCGGCCTTCGATTTCAATTTCGTAGTCGAGGAGTTTTTGTCCATCAACAATGGCCAACCGGCGTTCTTCGGCTTGGGTGGCGTTAATCAGCATCCGTTTCATCGGAATTCCTTATCGTTCTTGCCTCGAGAACTATCTCGAGCATTCAACTGCCCAAATTGGGCTAACGATGCCTGAAGCTGACGTGATGCGAACGTGGGGAATTGCCGGAGAGCTTTTGACGAGCTCGGCAGGACTGCTCAAAAAAGAGCGGTCAAGCGAGACGTCTGGGCGTGGGCGCGTGGATGGGATGAGCTGGGGCCAACCGGTTATTTGCTATAAATGAAATAGCAGAGCGTGTCCGTGAGGCAGAGGTTGCAGGTGAGTTCATGCCCTGAAGCGGGGCCATGAGGCGCCGCAGGCATAAAAAAACCAGTCCAACCAAAGTTGTCATCAGGAGGCTAACCATAAAAAGGCTTGATCTCATCAAGATCCGTGTACAGCCCGTGGGGCTATGCACTTGGTATTCCGTTGTTGTATTCGCAAAACGTCGACTTTCGCACTGTTTTGGCCCTTCGCGGGGTGCCTCGCACCCTGGCATTTCAGGCAAAACAATCATCGGCATCGACCTTCTAGCGCGGCACTGCGGCAAGCGTGGACTTGTGGTGGACTAAACTGCCAGACAAATCAACTACTTACAGCGCATCGCTAGTGAAACACATTATAGGGTCAGGAACCTCCCCGGCCAAACGACAAAAAAACGCTCCACGCGGTGCTGGTAAACCCATGGGTTATCCTGCCAAAGCGAGGTCTAGCGGGGCGCGCCAGTCGCCTGCGCAGTTGCAGTCCGCCGCAGCGCCGAGGCGGGTTTTCGTGACTCAGCCAATGCCAGTTGAACTTGCAGAAACGCTTGTGCCAGCGGTCTTGCCACAAGCCACGCTGGTCACGGTGACCGAAGATTACGATGGTCAGCGGCTCGACAACTTTTTGATTCGCCAGCTCAAGGGTGTGCCCAAAACCCACGTCTACCGGATCATTCGCAGCGGTGAAGTGCGCATTAACAAAGGCCGGGTGCAGGCTGATACGCGCGTGGCAACGGGCGATGTGGTTCGACTTCCGCCGGTGCGCACATCAGAGCGCGCTGACCAAAAGGCGCTGGCGATGGCGACCGAAATCGCCCGTCACGGCGCGACGTCCAGTGTCGGTGGGCTGGCGCCGTCGCGTGACTTTCCGATTTTGTTTGAAGACGAGCATGTGCTGGCCATCGACAAGCCAGCGGGCGTTGCCGTACATGGCGGCAGCGGTGTGGCTTTTGGTGTGATTGAGCAAATGCGCATGGCCCGGCCGGGGCACGATTTCTTGGAGTTGGTGCACCGGCTGGACCGGGAGACCAGCGGCGTGCTGTTGATCGCCAAAAAACGCATGGCGCTGAAAATTTTGCAAGAGCAGTTCCGTGAGCGCGAAACCGACAAGGTGTACTTGGCAATGGTTGCGGGCAACTGGCCGCCCAAATTGAAAGTGCTCGACAAGCCGCTGCAAAAATACCTGTTGCCGGATGGTGAACGACGCGTCAGGGTAGTCGACAAAGATCATCCGGATGCCATGCGTGCCGTCACTTTGGTCAAGGTCCGGGCAGCACTGCCGGTGTCCAAAGACCAACCCTTGAGCGATTTCAGTTTGCTTGAAGTCACCATTAAAACTGGGCGCACGCACCAAATTCGCGTGCATCTGGCGACCGAAGGTTATCCGATTGCCGGCGACGACAAATACGGCAACTTCGAGTTGAACAAAGGTCTGCAAAAGCTGCCGGCTGGGCAAGCGCTCAAGCGCATGTTTTTACATGCATGGACCTTGAAGTTCACGCACCCCTCGAACGGCAAGCGCATCACGCTGCTAGCCAAACTTCCACCTGAACTTGATGCACTGGTTGCCCATGTCCCGCCCCCTGAATTTTGATTTGATCGCCTTCGACTGGGACGGCACGCTGTACGATTCGACCCAGTTCATCGTGCGCAGCATTCAGGCGGCCGTCGTCGATGTGGGTGGCGCCAAGCCCAGCGATGAAGCCGCTGCTTATGTGATTGGTTTGGGCCTGATGGAAGCGCTGGCCTACGCCGCACCAGACGTGCCCGAGTCCCTTTACCCGCAACTCAACCAGCGCTACAAACACCACTACCTGCTGCGCCAACACGATATCAGTTTGTTTGATGGTGCTTTGACCTTGCTGGCTGAACTCAAAGAGCGCGGCCACATTTTGACGGTAGCCACCGGCAAGTCCCGACGCGGCCTTGACGAAGCCTTGCAGGCGGTCGAGCTCAAAGGGCGTTTTGATGGTTCGCGCACGGCCGACGAAACCGCGGGCAAACCACATCCGCGCATGTTGCATGAGCTGATGCGCGAGTTCGATGTGCCGCCTGAGCGCACCTTGATGATCGGCGACACCACGCATGATTTGCAGATGGCCCTGAATGCGGGTTGCGCCAGCATCGGCGTCAGCTATGGCGCGCATGAACCAGACGCCTTCGAGGTGCTGCGACCGCTTGCTGTGTTGCACTCTGTGAGTGAGCTACAGACTTGGCTCAGCGCTCATGCCTGACGTGTTGGCAGGAGATCCCGCCCAACCCTTGTGCAACGCTGCAGAATTGGTTGACGGTGGTCTGGCCATGCCTTTTGATGTGGTGTACTCCGGCCAGACTTGCCGTGCTTTTGCGGTGCGCTTTGAAGGCCAGCCGCAGGCTTATCTGAATCGATGCAGTCATGTGGCGATGGAGCTGGATTGGCAGCCCAACCAAGTTTTTGACGACCGTGGTCAATGGTTGTTATGCGCCAGTCATGGCGCGGCGTACCACCCTGAAACGGGCGAATGCGCTGCCGGTCCGTGTCGCGGCGGACTCGTGAAAATCAATCTTTCGGAACATGACGGCGTGGTCTTTTGGCACCCCGCGTACAACCTCAAACCTCTTGCGTTTTAAACTAGACCACTATGAACGAAAACAGCACTCAACCTATCAACACCGAACCTGCCGCACACGCTGCTGTGGCCGCTCAAGAGACTGGGTGGGAGCGTGCAACGCTGGAGAAACTGGCCTTCGCCGCATTGAATGAGCAAAAAGCATCGCGCCGCTGGAAGACTTTTGTGCGTCTGTCTTGGCTGCTTTTCTTGATTGTGCTGGTATGGCTGGCTCTGCATCGGGGCTCTTCGCCAAGCAGCGTCAGCACGCCGCACACAGCGGTGGTCGAGATCAAGGGTGAAATTTCTGAAGGCGCTGACGCGAGTGCTGAATATGTCAACTCCGCTCTGCGTGCAGCATTTGAAGATGAGGGCGCTAAGGCGGTGGTGTTGTTGATTAACTCACCCGGTGGTAGTCCTGTCCAGGCCGGCATGATGAACGACGAAATTTTGCGATTAAAAGCCAAGCATAAAAAACCGGTGTACGCCGTGGTCGAAGAAACAGCGGCCTCCGCAGCCTATTACATCGCCGTGGCAGCCGATAAAATTTATGTCGACAAGGCCAGCATTGTGGGCAGCATCGGTGTGCTGATGGACGGCTTCGGATTCACCGGTCTGATGGACAAACTCGGGGTCGAGCGGCGTCTGATGACGGCGGGCGAAAACAAGGGTTTTCTGGATCCTTTCAGCGCCCAAAGCGAGCGTCAACGTGCTTACGCGCAAACCATGCTGAATCAAATCCATCAGCAGTTCATCACCGTGGTTAAAAACGGCCGGGGTGATCGCTTAAAGGAAACGCCTGAGATGTTCAGCGGCCTTTTCTGGAGTGGTGAGCAGGCGGTTAGTTTGGGTCTTGCAGACCAGTTCGGCTCGCTCGAATTTGTTGCCCGTGAAGTCGTCAAAACTGAAGACATCATTGACTACACCCGCAGAGAAAACGTTGCCGAGCGTTTGGCCAAGCGCTTTGGTGCGGCGATGGGCGAGGGCGCCATGAAGGCGACCTTGCGCAGCGTACCCGCTATCCGCTAAACGCTCGGTTGCCCCTTTATCAGCGACCAATACAAAACACCGTTGGCAATCCCAGCGGTGCGCCCGGTTTTTCATCACGCTTGCTTTTCCACACGCTGACCTGTGCGCTGCGCGACCAAGCGGCCTCCAGCGTCAGTCCACAACCCAACGCCAGTCGTGTGTTGCCGTTCAAAGTTTGCAGCAACGCACTCAGCAACGCTGTGTTGCGATAAGGCGTCTCAATGAACATCTGGGTTTGTCCTGTCTTCAGCGCGATGGATTCGAGCTCACGGATGCGCTGTGAGCGCTCGCCAGCGTCTTGTGGCAGATAGCCGACAAAGGCGAAGTTCTGGCCATTCAGCCCGCTGGCGGCCAGTGCCATCACCAGCGACATCGGGCCAGCCAAAGGCACGACTTGCAAACCCAAGTCATGCGCGGCACGCACCACCGATGAGCCGGGGTCTGCAATCGCGGGCATGCCGGCTTCGCTGACCAAGCCTATGTTGTGGCCTTGCAGTGCAGCTTGCAGCATGGGTCGCGCGTCAAAGTTGCCGCTGTGGTCGCCTTTTTTATGCACTTCGCGCGGCAGTTCTTGAATTTGCAGCGCTTGGATGGGTTGGCTCAGCGGGTGCAGTTCATTGACGCGCTTCAAATAAGCGCGGGTGCTGCGGGCATTTTCCGAGACCCAGAAGCCCAGTTTGGCGGCGACCTCCATCGTGCCTTGCGGCATGACTTGTTGCAGCGGTGCGGCGTCGTCACAGCCGAAGTCCAGCGGTGCGGGAACCAAGTAGAGCTTGCCTTTGCTGCCGGGTGTTTTGGTGGTGTCGCTCATGCTTTAACTTTCGATGCGAGCAGCCGAATGCCGGCGGCTTCGATCAGCTGGCAGGTGCGGATCAAGGGCAGGCCGATCAGCGCGGTCGGATCATCGCTGTCAATCGCCTCCAACAGCGCGATGCCCAGTCCTTCACTCTTGGCGCTGCCGGCGCAGTCGTAAGGTTGTTCGGCCTGTAAATAGTTTTCAATGGCTTCGTCGCTGAGTTGGCGAAAGCGGACTTTCACGGCGGCCAAAGACGCTTGTTCAAAGCCGCTGGCCTGGCACACCACCGCGACGGCGGTTTGGAAAATCACGGTGCGACCGCGCATCTGGCGCAGCTGCGCGACGGCGCGTTCGTGTGTGCCGGGCTTGCCCAGTGGCACGCCATCTAGGTCGGCCACTTGGTCAGAGCCGATCACCACCGCTTGCGGGAAAGCGCTGGCCACCGCGCGGGCTTTGGCCAAGGCCAAGCGCATCGCCAGCGCAGTTGGGGCTTCACCTGCCAGCGGTGTCTCATCGACATCGGGTGCGGCAACGCTGAAAGGAGTGCGCAGGCGCTGCAAAAGTTCTTGGCGGTAGCGGGAGGTGGAGCCCAAAACAAGGGCTCGCTGCGGGGGTAAAACGGCCGTGTCGGCATCAGGGGAGGGGAATGTCATCCCCTGATTCTCTTACACTGGCAAGCATGTCTAGAAATTTCAAGGCCCAAGGGCTGAACCTCCAAGAATTGGCCCAAGATGGCCAGCCGTGGTCTGAGACCACGCTCATCCAAGATCTTCAACGCTTGGCTGCCGAAGCGCAGGGCTTGAGTGCGACTGATGCCGTGCAGTGGCAGGCTTCCGGTGAATTACGTCCCCAAACCGGTGCGGACGACCAAGTTTGGCTACACCTGACGGCAGAGGCCAATGTGCCCTTGACCTGCCAGCGCTGCATGACGTTAGTCGCGACACCGGTGGAGGTCGATCAGTGGTACCGCTTTGTCGACAGCGAAGAGATCGCCATGGCGGAAGACGACGAGGCCGAAGAAGACTTGTTGGTGATGGCGCCGCAGTTCGATCTAATGGCCTTGTTAGAAGACGAATTGTTGATGGCCTTGCCTCTCGTGCCGATGCATGAAACTTGTCCTGTGACGCCAGTGTTCAGTGCTGGTGACCCTGCGGTGGACGCGGCTGAAGCCAAGCCGAACCCCTTTGCCGTGCTCGGACAATTGAAGAAAAGCTAAGCACTCGATTCGACGCGCTATAATCAAAGGCTTCGCGTACTGATGCACCGCCCGACCGGCCCTGAAAATGGCCAGTCACCCAGGGATGGTCTGCTGTAGTGCGTAATTACCAACCCTACACCCCCTCAGGAGCGGATTATGGCCGTCCAACAGAACAAAAAATCACCTTCCAAGCGCGGTATGCACCGCTCGCACAATGCCTTGAACGTTCCAGGCATTGCCGTAGAGCCTACAACTGGCGAAATCCATTTGCGTCACCACATCAGCCCAACCGGCTTTTACCGTGGCCGCAAGGTACTGAAAACCAAGTCTGAAGCGTAATTCACGCTTCTAAAAACGGGCCCGCACTTATCCTGCGGGCTTTTGTTTTGCTGCACACCCTTTTATTGATTGCACCGGTCTCACCATGATCAGGATCGCCGTTGATGCCATGGGAGGGGATTTTGGTCCCTCGGTGACGGTGCCGGCCAGTTTGGCTTTTCTCGACAGTCATCCGGACTCGATCGTATTGCTGGTCGGATTGACATCGCTTTTGTCCGCGCAACCGAAGTTTGCCGCTTTGCGCGCGCACCCGCGCTGCCAAACGGTGGCAGCCTCTGAAGTCGTGACGATGGACGACTCTATTGAGGTAGCTTTGCGGCGAAAAAAAGATTCTTCCATGCGTGTGGCTGTGCAGCAGGTCAAAGACGCTGCCGCCGAGGCCGCGGTGTCGGCTGGCAACACCGGTGCGTTGATGGCGATTTCGCGTTACGTGCTGAAAACGCTGGACGGTATTGACCGTCCCGCCATCGCTACCCAACTTCCGAACGCTGCCGGCGGTGCTACCACTGTGCTTGACTTAGGTGCGAACGTCGATTGCAGCGAGCATCATTTGTTGCAGTTTGCGGTCATGGGTTCTGCGCTTGTTTCCGCTGTCTCAGGCTTGACTGCACCCAGCGTTGGTTTGCTTAATATTGGCGAAGAAGCGATCAAAGGCAGCGAAGTCATTAAAAAAGCCGGTGAACTGCTGCGATCTGCATCGCAATCTGGTGATTTGAACTTTTTCGGCAACGTCGAAGGCAATGATATTTTCAAAGGCACCACCGACATCGTCGTTTGCGATGGTTTCGTCGGTAATGTGGCTCTGAAGGCCAGCGAAGGCTTGGCCGGGATGATTGGCGGTTTCATCAAGGCTGAATTTTCCCGAAATATTTTTACAAAAATAGCCGCATTGGTGGCTTATCCGGTGCTATCTGCATTTAAAAAGCGTGTTGATCATCGCCGTTACAACGGTGCTGCATTGCTGGGTCTTCGCGGTCTGGTGTTTAAAAGCCATGGCTCGGCGGACGCTTTTGCCTTCGAGCGGGCGCTGAATCGAGCTTATGATTCAGCCCGTAACAACCTGTTGGGGAAAGTGAAGGAGCGTATTGCCCACGCCGCACCCCTGTTGGCCCATGCCGCAGCGGTAGGTTCGAACGATACCTGTGTGCCAGACGTCGTGGCCGCCTTGTCTTCACTTCCGCTGCAGAATCCTGTCCACTGACGATCTTTCGTCTCTTGAGTGAGTCTTGAATGAGCCGTTTTTCCCGTATCACGGGCACGGGCAGTTATCTGCCGCCGCGCCGTCTGACCAATGCCGATCTGGCCACCGAACTCGCCGCCAAAGGCGTGGAGACTTCGGATGAATGGATCGTTGAACGCACCGGTATCCGGGCACGTCACTTTGCTGATCCAGGCGTATGCGTCAGCGATCTGGCCTTGCACGCCTGCCGTTATGCCCTCGAAGCCGCTGGCCGCGACGCCAGTGAGATTGACCTCATCATCGTGGCAACTTCGACGCCAGACATGGTGTTCCCCTCAGCCGCTTGCATTTTGCAAAGCAAGCTGGGGAATGTCGGCGCTGCGGCCTTCGATGTGCAGGCCGTTTGCAGTGGTTTCATTTATGCCCTGACCTTGGCTGATTCTCTGATCAAGACTGGTACCGCGACCAAAGCGCTGGTGATTGGCGCAGAAGTGTTTTCGCGCATTCTTGATTTTTCTGACCGCACCACCTGCGTGTTGTTTGGCGATGGCGCGGGCGCTGTGGTGCTGGAGGCCTCTGATGTGCCCGGCATTTTGGCCACGGACATCCACGCCGATGGCAAGTATTCAAGTATTTTGTGTGTGCCCGGCCATGTCTCTGGCGGTCAAGTCACTGGCAGCCCGATGTTGACCATGGATGGCCAAGCAGTGTTCAAGTTGGCCGTCGGTGTGCTTGAAGACACGGCGCGTGCCGTGCTGGAAAAAGCGGGCAAAACCCAGGCCGACATTGACTGGCTGATCCCGCATCAAGCGAATATTCGCATCATGCAGAACACAGCCAAAAAACTCAAGCTGGCGCCTGAAAAAATGATCGTCACGGTGGACCAGCATGGCAACACCTCAGCCGCTTCTATTCCGCTGGCTTTGGATGTGGCTGTGCGCAGCGGCAAAGTCCTGCAAGGTGACACGCTCTTGTTAGAGGGCGTTGGCGGAGGTTTCACCTGGGGCGCTGTGCTGCTCGATTATTAAGATGTACGCGGGCCGGCTGATCGTATTCAGATCCGGCTATGCAGAGAATTTGCGGAGATTTTTTTGAAACCATTTGCTTTTATTTTTCCCGGTCAGGGTTCCCAGTCGGTTGGTATGCTGGACGCATGGGGTGATCACCCTGTGGTCCTGCAAACCTTGGAGGAAGCCTCAGATGCCTTGGGCGAAGACCTCGGCCTGCTGATCAAAGAGGGCCCTAAAGAAACATTGGCGCTGACCACCAACACACAGCCCGTGATGCTGGTGGCCGCTGTTGCCGCCTACCGTGTCTGGCGGGCTGAAACAGGTGCCGTGCCTGCCGCTGTGGCCGGCCATTCGCTCGGCGAGTACTCGGCCTTGGTAGCGTCTGGTGTGTTGACCTTGACGCAAGCCACGCCGCTGGTGCGCTTTCGGGCGCAAGCCATGCAGGATGCCGTGCCCGTCGGCGTCGGCGCGATGGCTGCTATTTTGGGCATGGAGGCGGCCAAGGTCATCGAGGGTTGTGCGGAGGCGGTGCGCAGTTTTGGTTCGAGCTCGGCTGAAGTGGTCGAAGCTGTTAATTTCAATGACGCCGGGCAGACCGTGATTGCCGGCAGCAAGGCGGCGGTCGACAAGGCCTGCGAAGTCCTCAAGGCCAACGGTGCCAAGCGGGCGCTGCTGTTGTCAGTTTCAGCGCCTTTCCACTCCAGCTTGATGAAACCGGCGGCTGAAAAACTCAAAGAAAAACTCGCCAGCGTGGTCTTGGCCGCGCCGCAGATTCCGGTCATCAACAATATTGATGTGGCGGTCGAGACCGATCTCGATCGGATTCGCGACGCGCTGTATCGGCAGGCTTTTGGTCCGGTGCGCTGGGTTGGATGCGTACAAGCCATCAAGGCCCGTGGCGTGAACACACTGGTCGAATGCGGGCCCGGCAAGGTGCTCGCCGGTATGGTCAAGCGCATTGATGCTGAACTCACGGGCGTGGCCCTTTTTGATCCTTCGAGCCTCACGGACGTGAAGACTCTTTTAACGAACGATGCAGCATGATTGACAAAAAATTTGAAGGCCAGTTGGCGCTGGTCACCGGTGCCTCGCGCGGCATTGGCGCGGCCATCGCGCTGGAACTCGCACGCCGCGGCATGAAGGTCATCGGCACGGCCACCACAGATGAAGGCGCCGCCAAAATCTCCAATACGCTGTCGAGCTTTCCAGGCTGCGCTGGCAAAAACCTGAACGTCACCGACGCACCCGCCATCGAAGCCTTGATCGACAGCTTGGTCAAGGAGCATGGCGGTTTGCAAGTGCTGGTCAACAACGCGGGCATCACGCGCGACATGCTGGCCATGCGCCTGAAAGACGACGATTGGGATGCCGTGCTGGACACCAATCTCAAGGCCGTGTTTCGCATGAGCCGCGCCGTCATGCGGACCATGATGAAGCAGCGCTATGGCCGCATCATCAGCATCACGTCAGTGGTGGGCGCTTCCGGCAATGCCGGGCAAGCCAATTACGCCGCCGCCAAAGCGGGTGTCGCTGGCATGACCCGTGCGCTGGCCCGCGAATTGGGTTCACGCGGTATCACCGTGAACTGTATTGCCCCCGGTTTCATTGAAACCGACATGACGGCGAACCTGCCTGAAGAGCAACAAAAAGCTTTGCTGAGTCAGATCCCGTTGGGTCACTTGGGCAAACCGCAAGACATTGCGCATGCGGTTGCTTTTGTGGCGAGTCCAGAGGCGAGCTACATCACAGGCCAAGAGATTCATATCAACGGTGGTATGTACATGTAAGCTAGGGGAAACCCTAAAAATCAGCCGGTTCGCATCCGTCCGGCAGGCCTGCCGAGATTCACGTCTCGAACCGGCTAAAATCACGGATTAATTCAACAACCCTTAGAGGGAACTATGAGCGATATCGAATCACGTGTTAAGAAAATCATTGCTGAGCAACTGGGCGTTGAAGAAGGCCAAGTCACCAGCGAAAAATCGTTTGTGGCTGATCTAGGCGCAGACTCTCTTGACACGGTTGAGCTGGTGATGGCACTCGAAGACGAGTTTGGCATCGAAATTCCAGACGAAGATGCAGAAAAAATCACGACCGTCCAGAACGCGATTGATTACGCCAACACCCATCAAAAAGCCTGAACTGGTTTCCCCCTTCATTTTCAAAGGCCGTTCGCGGCCTTTTGAGTTTTTCCTGAGGATTTGCGCATGAGCCGTCGTCGCGTCGTCGTGACAGGTCTGGGGTGCATCAGCCCGGTGGGCAACACCGTGGCTGATTCCTGGAATAGTCTGCTTGCCGGAGCATCCGGCATTGATCAGATCACGCACTTTGATCCGAGCACTTTTTCCTGCAAATTTGCCGGTGAAGTCAAAGGCTTCAACATCACGGATTACATCCCTGAAAAAGAAGCCCGTCATATGGACCGCTTCATCCACTTGGGCTTGGCTGCAGCTATGCAGGCGGTGGCTGATAGCGGATTGCCGACGGGTGATGATCTGAGCTATGAAATGGCCACACGGATCGGCTGCAACATCGGTTCAGGCATTGGCGGTTTGCCAATGATCGAGCAGACGCACACCGAGCTGATGAACAAAGGAGCGCGGCGGATTTCACCGTTTTTCGTGCCGGCGTCCATCATCAACATGATCTCCGGCCATGTTTCCATCAAGTACGGTTTCAAGGGCCCCAATATTGCAGTCGTCACCGCTTGCACAACTGGTCTGCACGCCATTGGCCTGTCAGCACGGATGATTGAATACGGTGATTGCGATGTGATGGTGGCAGGCGGCGCAGAAGCGACGATCTCACCTTTGGGCTTGGGCGGTTTTGCGTCAGCCCGTGCGCTGTCAACCCGCAATGACGATCCCAAGACCGCCTCGCGGCCGTGGGATAAAGACCGCGACGGTTTTGTGCTGGGCGAGGGCGGTGGTGTGTTGGTGCTCGAAGAGTACGAACACGCCAAGGCTCGCGGTGCCAAAATTTACGCTGAGCTGACTGGTTTTGGCATGAGCGGTGACGCTTATCACATGACCACGCCAGATGAAGACGGTCCGCGCCGTTCCATGGTCATGGCGCTTAAAAACGCCGGCGTCAATGCCGACGAAGTCCAGTACCTCAACGCGCATGGCACCTCGACACCATTGGGTGACTTGAACGAAACCAATGCTATCAAGGCTGCCTTTGGCGAACAAGCCAAAAACTTGGTGGTGAGTTCGACCAAGTCGATGACCGGTCATTTGCTCGGTGGCGCTGGCGGTGTCGAATCAGTGTTCACCGTGCTGTCGCTGTATCACCAGAAAATCCCGCCGACCATCAACATCTTCAATCAAGATCCGGCTTGCGATCTGGACTACTGCGCCAACACAGCGCGGGATGCGAAGATCGAGGTGGCTGTCAAAAACAACTTTGGTTTTGGTGGCACTAACGGTTCTCTGGTTTTCAAGCGAATCTGACGTCGCTTAAGTCACATTTATTGCGGTTTTACCTCTTATTCCCTTGACGCTGACCATGCAGAGCGCCCCATCGGTTGTGTATCCGTTGGGGCGTTCGCATTTTCTGGGCAGGCTATTGCTCATCGGCTGGTTGGTCGCGGCTGGCGTCACGGTATGGTGGTGGCGAGCATCGGCGCTTGCCGATTGGCGTCCGCTGCTGGGCTGTGCCGCACTGCTGATCGTCGCTTGGGTGATGGCGACCGGTTGGCGCCGCGCACCCGTGGGGCTTCTTCAGTGGGACGGTCAGCGCTGGCACTGGGAGAGTTTGGTCTACCGTAGCGGAACGTCTCTGGAGCCACCAGCAGTAGTGCTCGATCTTCAGTTTGCCCTCTTGCTCAGGCTGGACAACCAGGCCGGCGCCGGGTGGTGGTTGTGGGCGGAAAGGTCGGCATCGCCGCCCCGTTGGTTTGACCTGCGCCGCGCTGTATATGCCAAGCACAGGCCTGTAACTTCGCAGGACTCTGAGGCTGCTGACTTCGCTCCTGGCGAGCTTGCGGCTACAGTGGAGCACACTCACTCAGCGCCTGCCAGACATCTTTGATGAATTCCGACAAGCCCCTTTCTTCCGTCAGCAGCGGCGACAGCGATGCCCTGCTGGTCGAAAGAACCGTGGCCGGCGATCAAAAGGCCTTTGAACTGCTGGTCATCAAATATGAACGCCGCATTCAGCGTCTGATTGGCCGCATGGTGCGTGACGTCGATCTGGTTGAAGACATAGCGCAGGAAACTTTCATTCGGGCATACCGCGCGCTGGCTCAGTTCCGAGGTGACGCCAAGTTTTACACTTGGCTGTATAGGATTGCCGTGAACACGGCCAAAAAATTCTTGATGGACTTGAAGCGAAATCCGACGGTTTCGGAGAATTTCTTCAAATCAGCCGACGACGATGAAACTTCGCCGCTGGAAAATGAACTAACGAGTCCTGAGACACCTGAAGCCGTGTTGGCGAGCAAGGAAATCGCTGAAATGGTCAACAGTGCGATGGACGCTCTATCAGATGAGCTGCGGCAAGCTATCACCCTGCGAGAAATTGAAGGCCTGACCTATGAAGAAATTGCGGACGCTATGAATTGCCCGATTGGAACCGTGCGGTCGCGAATTTTCAGGGCCCGCGAAGCTATCTCATTGAAGATCAAACCCATGCTGGAAAATCAGTCGGGGAAACGTTGGTAAATGCTGTTAATGGCTGCTTTTTAACCCGAAACTTTGGACCTTCGTCGAAGCTTATGAAGACAATCCTTTTCAATGCCGTTGTTGACGACAGTATGTCAGCGCTGGCCGACGGTGAGCTGCGTGGCGAAGAATTCGCCCAGGTCTTGGCTGCCTGTGAGAAGGACCAAACCCTGCTGGTCACTTGGCACAGCTACCATCTCATCGGAGATGTGCTGCGCTCGCCTGACTTGCTTGCACCGCACATTGCGTCACCGTTTTTAACGCGTCTGCAAAGTCGGCTTGCGCAAGAAACAATACAGCCAGCCGCGCAGCCTAGTGATTTTTCGAAGATGCTGATTACTCTCCCAGTGGAGACCCCTGTGGCTGCTAACGACTCCATTTTTCGCTGGAAGCTGATGGCCGGCATGGCATCCATGGCGGCGGTTGCCATGATGGTCTGGACGCTGGCTTTGCCAATAGTTTCAACAGGCCCGCAAATGGCGCAGAGCGCGGCGCCGACCGACTCCGTGTTGGTGGCCTCGCCGCAGGGCACGATCGTGCGTGACGCCCGCCTGCAAGAATTACTGGCGGCGCACCGGCAAGTGGGCGGCAACTCTGCCCTGCAAATGCCATCCGGATTCTTGCGGAATGCCACTTTTGAAATCTCTCTGAGTGCATCCAATGCGCGTCGTTGAACTTAGTCGCTGGAGCGCTTGGCCCAGATTTTCTTTGGGCTTGCTCGGTGCCGTACTGGCGATGTCTGCTGCGGCCATGCCACCCGTAGCCGCAGTGCTGCAAGCTGTCGCGTTGCCAGTACAGAGCGCCGAGCCCTCCAACATCAACGACTGGCTCATGCGCATGCACGAGGCTTCGCGCAAACGCTCTTATGTCGGTACCTTTGTGGTGTCATCGGGTGCAGCCATGTCGAGCGCTCGGATCTGGCATGTTTGCCAAGGTGATCAGCAGGTCGAGCGGGTTGAAACGCTGACAGGCCTGCCGCGTACGGTTTACCGGCACAACGACCAGGTACACACCTTCATGCCAGACAGCAAGGTGATGCTCCGTGAGCGGCGCGAATCGCTGGGGATGTTTCCTGATTTATTGAAGTCTGCCAACAGTGGCATTGCTGATTTTTATTCTGCCAAAGCGATGGGCAGCGAGAGGGTCGCCGGGATTCAGACCGATGTGGTTGAACTGGTGCCAAAAGACAAGCTGCGTTTCGCTTACCGTATTTGGGCTGAGGATAAAAGTGGCCTGGTGCTGAAGCTGGAAACGTTGGCTGAAGACGGTCAGGTGCTGGAGCAAGCCGCTTTTTCTGAACTTCAGTTAGACGTACCTTTGAGAATGGACAAGCTGCTGAAGATGATGCAGGCGACGGATGGTTACAGGGTTGAGAGGCTTCAACTGCAAAAAACAACAGCTCAAGCTGAGGGTTGGGTCCTTAAGACCCCTGTGCCCGGCTTCAAATCGGTTAGCTGCTTCAGGCGCCCCACTTCAGGCCGAATTGAGGAAGGCCATGCTGAACCGATGCAGTGGACTTTTTCTGATGGGCTGGCATCGGTATCTTTGTTTGTTGAACCTTACGACAGGCGACATCATCAGCAGGCGTCGACCCTGTCTATCGGCGCGACCCAAACCATCACCCGCCGCTTGGGCACGTATTGGGTCACTGTCATGGGCGAGGTGCCGCTGGGAACCTTGAAATTATTTGCCTCCGGTCTTGAACGCCAACACTAGTGTCACCAAATAATGCCCATCGTGAATGTTCAAATTTTCATGGCTGCTCTCAGTTGACTTAGCTGCCGAATATTGACTGTTATTCTTTTCTATCTCTTTGATTGTTTTCCTGAAAGCTCATGATGCTTAACCTGAACCTAACCTATCTACGCTCTTATACGTTGGCTGGCCTATTGGTCTTGGGCCTGACTGGTGCCGCCCTTCCCACTCAGCCGGTCTGGGCCCAAAGCCGCGGATTGCCCGATTTTCCGGATTTGGTTGATCAGGTCGGCCCAGCCGTGGTGAATATTCGCACGCTTGAAAAAACAAAACCAAGCAACGATGCTGGTAACGATGAGCAAATGCTGGAGTTCTTCCGCCGCTTCGGAATTCCTGTACCCCCTAATTTGCCGCGCACGCCGCGCCCAGACAAAGGGCAACCTGAAGAAGGCCAACCGCGCGGCGTGGGTTCGGGTTTCATCTTGTCATCCGATGGTTATGTCATGACCAACGCCCATGTGATCGATGGTGCTGACGAAGTTCTGGTCACGCTGACTGACAAGCGTGAGTTCAAGGCCAAGATCATTGGAGCTGACAAACGCACCGATGTAGCGGTCGTGAAGATCGACGCCACGGGTTTGCCGGCGGTGAAAATTGGTGATGTCAACCGGATGAGGGTGGGCGAATGGGTGATGGCCATCGGCTCTCCATATGGCCTCGAGAACACGGTCACGGCCGGCATTGTGAGCGCCAAGCAGCGTGACACTGGAGACTATCTCCCACTCATCCAAACCGATGTCGCCATCAATCCAGGAAATTCCGGTGGACCTCTGATCAACTTGCGCGGCGAGGTGATTGGCATTAACAGCCAGATTTACTCTCGCTCAGGCGGCTTCCAAGGTATCTCCTTCGCCATACCGATTGACGAAGCCATTCGGGTCTCTGAACAGCTCCGCAATTCAGGGCGCGTTACACGCGGTCGAATTGGTGTGCAGATTGACCAAGTCAGCAAAGAAGTTGCCGAGTCGATTGGCTTGGGCAAACCGCAAGGCGCGCTGGTGCGAGGTGTGGAAGCCGGTGCACCGGCTGAAAAAGCGGGCATTGAAGCGGGCGACATCATCACCAAGTTTGATGGCAAGGTCATCGAAAAATCCAGCGACTTGCCTCGGCTAGTGGGCAGCGTCAAACCTGGCTCACGTGCCACCGTCACGGTCTTTCGCCGTGGCGCGACGCGTGATCTGGCCGTGACGATTGCCGAAGTGCCGCCAGAAAAGGCCGCACAACGCACAGCTTCTGTTCAGGCAAAACCACCAGTCACGGGGCCCGCTCAGGCGATGGGCTTGGTGGTCAGTGAACTGACGGATGCGCAAAAGAAAGAGTTGAAGTTGCGCGGTGGCGTTCGTGTTGATGCGACTGAAGGTGCATCGGCGCGCGCGGGTCTGCGCGAGGACGATGTGATCGTGGCGATTGCCAATACCGAAGTTTTGAGTCTCAAGGAGTTTGAACAAGCGCTCGCCAAGGCGGACAAAAACAAGCCTGTGAATGTCCTGTTCAGGCGCGGTGAGTGGGCACAGTACGCCCTGATTCGTCCGAGTCGTTGAGTTAAGCCAACTCCATACCCTTTTAAAAGTTGGGGCTTTTCATGGCTTTAATGGCTTAGAAGGGCTTGTGAAATATTTATTTTTTAAGCCTTGAGGCATCCGGAACTTGTGGGTAAACACTAACTTCTGAATATCAAGGCGGGTCTTGATCCGGTCTCTACATTACTTTCGGTAGAATAGACCCCACATTTCGGGTCTTTCTGCTATATGTGGACACAAGGAATGTCGAAGATTAGCCAGTTTCAAACAATTTTCCAACGATCCACAGATCACCCACAAGTTGTTCAGAGTTGCCATTTTGAGATTGTTGATAAGTTGTGCATAACTTTCGTGTTGCTGCTCTGCAACGTCATCGATTTGGCCTTTTTCAAGCGACGCAAAGCCGGCTTTTTGCCTACAATGAAGCTCCAACTATCGCAGTTGCCATAGATTGTTGGTTCAGGGCGCGTCGCAAACCGACGCGCCCTTTTTTATGTCCGTTGCTAAGTGGGCCTGCACTGTTCGCAATACTTTCAAGTACTTAGGTGTTTCCTTTGATGAATCACATCAGAAATTTTTCGATCATTGCCCACATCGATCACGGCAAATCCACCCTCGCTGACCGCATCATTCAGCGTTGCGGTGGTTTGCAGGATCGCGAGATGAGTGCGCAGGTTTTGGATTCCATGGATCTTGAAAAAGAGCGTGGGATAACCATCAAAGCGCAGACCGCTGCACTGCGCTACAAAGCTGCCGATGGTCAGATCTACAACCTCAATTTGATCGACACGCCGGGCCATGTCGACTTCTCATATGAAGTGAGCCGTTCGCTGTCCGCTTGCGAAGGTGCATTGCTTGTGGTCGATGCAAGTCAAGGTGTTGAAGCGCAGACGGTGGCGAATTGCTACACCGCACTTGACCTTGGCGTCACTGTGTTGCCCGTGCTCAACAAGATGGATTTGCCGCAAGCCGATCCGGACAATGCGAAGCAAGAAATCGAAGATGTGATCGGCATCGACGCGACGGATGCGATTCCATGCAGTGCAAAAACTGGCATGGGTATTGATGAAATTCTCGAGGCGGTCATTGCGCGCATTCCGCCGCCCAAAGGAAATCCTGACGGCCCGTTGCGCGCCATGATTGTGGACAGTTGGTACGACGCTTACGTTGGCGTGGTCATGCTGGTACGCGTGGTTGACGGCCGACTCGCCAAGGGCGACCGCATCAAGCTGATGGCCACTGAAGCGCTTTATAACGCCGAGCAACTTGGCGTTTTTACGCCGCACACTGAGGCGCGTCAGTCGCTCGAAGCGGGCGAGGTCGGCTTTGTGATTGCGGGGATCAAAGAGTTGCAAGCTGCGAAGGTGGGTGACACACTGACCATGATCAAACCCGGCACGGGTGGTGCAGCTTTTGCTGCGACCCAGGCCTTGCCTGGCTTTAAGGAAATCCAGCCCCAAGTGTTTGCTGGTTTGTACCCGAGCGAAGCCAGCGAGTACGACTCGCTGCGTGATGCGCTTGAAAAACTCAAGCTCAACGATGCGTCATTGCATTACGAACCTGAAGTCAGCCAAGCGCTGGGTTTCGGTTTTCGCTGCGGCTTCTTGGGCTTGCTGCACATGGAGATCGTGCAAGAACGCCTTGAGCGCGAGTTCGATCAAGACCTGATCACCACCGCACCCAGCGTGGTGTACGAAGTAGTCATGCCCGGTGGCGAGGTCTTGATGGTGGAAAACCCATCGAAGATTCCAGACGCCGGTCGTATTCAGGAAATCCGAGAACCCATCGTCACCGTGCATCTTTATATGCCGCAAGACTATGTGGGCGCCGTCATGACGCTGGCCAACAACAAGCGTGGCATTCAGCAGAACATGGCGTACCACGGCAAGCAAGTGATGCTGACGTATGAGATGCCGCTCGGTGAGATCGTGTTGGACTTCTTTGACAAACTCAAATCGGTGTCGCGCGGCTATGCCTCGATGGACTATGAGCTCAAAGAGTTCCGTGCATCCGACGTTGTCAAGGTTGATATCCTGCTCAACGGTGAGCGCGTCGATGCGCTGTCGATCATTGTTCACCGCAGCCAGTCGGTCTACCGTGGACGCGCCGTGGTGTCCAAAATGCGTGAGATTATTTCGCGCCAGCAGTTCGACGTTGCCATACAAGCGGCCATCGGCGCCAACGTGATTGCGCGTGAGACAATCAAAGCCTTGCGTAAAAACGTCATCGCCAAGTGCTATGGCGGGGACATTTCGCGTAAGAAGAAGCTGCTGGAAAAACAAAAGGCAGGCAAAAAACGCATGAAACAAATCGGTTCTGTTGAAGTGCCCCAAGAGGCCTTCCTGGCCATATTGCAGGTGGAAGATTAATGGTCGGTCTCATGAGTTCAATCACAGCCTTGGTGCTGGCAGCTTTTGTCGGTTACGGCGGCGCTTGGTACATGGGCGTCGTGGACGGCAATTTCTCGCTACTGCTGTTTCTTGCGACCGTGGTGACCGGTATTTACTGGCTGGCCGAGCGCTTTTATTTTTTGCCCCAACGCCGTCAGGCCGTTCAGGTTTTTGAGCAAAGTACCGCCAAACGTCATTTAGAGTTGACCAAGCTGGGCTTGCCATCTGCGCAGCCCGAGGTGGTCGAAGCACGTGCGCGCTTGATGATGCAACCGTGGTGGTTGGATTGGACGGCTGGGCTCTTCCCCGTCATCATCGTTGTCTTTGTCTTGCGGTCCTTTTTGTTTGAGCCGTTCAAGATTCCATCGGGCTCCATGATTCCGACTTTGATGATCAACGACTTGATCCTCGTGAATAAATTTCATTACGGCGTTCGCTTGCCTGTGATCTTCACCAAGGTGCTCGACAACCACAGCCCTGAGCGTGGCGATGTGATGGTCTTTCGGTACCCGCCGCAACCTAGTCTTGACTACATCAAGCGCGTGGTCGGTTTGCCGGGCGATGAGGTGGCTTATCTAAACAAGACGCTGACCATCAATGGCAAGCCGCTTGAGAAAAAAGTCTTGCCAGAATTTTTTGACGAAGACTCACTTCGCTACACCAAGCAATTTGAAGAAATAACGGCCAGTGGCGAGCGTAAGTACCATATCTTGAACGAAGATGAGCGTCCATCATTCATTCAAGCCACGGCCGATTTCCCATTCCGCGACAACTGCCGATACAGCAGCGAAGGCGTGGTGTGCAAGGTGCCTGCAGGACACTATTTCATGATGGGCGACAACCGTGACAACTCGCTGGACTCGCGCTATTGGGGTTTTGTCCCTGAAAAAAATATCGTCGGCAAAGCATTTTTTGTTTGGATGAACTTCGGTAATCTGAAGCGCATCGGTGGTTTTGATTAAGCCGCAGCATTGTTGCCAGTCAGCGTCATGAGTGCCCAATCCGATCCCGTATCAGCCCCGCATCAGCTCAAGCTCAGCCTGCCTTTGCAGGCCCTGCAAAAGCGGTTGGTGCATGAGTTCGCCAGCCCAAAGCTTTTGCAACTTGCAGTGACTCACCGTAGCTTTTCAGGCGACCACAATGAGCGGCTCGAATTTTTGGGCGACTCGGTACTGAACTTGGCTGTCGCTGGTCTCTTGTATGAACGGCTGGCACAATTACCCGAAGGCGACTTGTCGCGTGTGCGTGCCAACCTCGTCAAGCAAGAAACGCTGCATCAACTGGCCATCAGCTTGGGCTTGCCCATGTTGCTGCGCCTCGGCGAAGGCGAAGCCAAATCAGGGGGTCAAAATCGGCCCTCTATTTTGGCGGATGCACTTGAAGCGGTGATCGGTGCGGTCTACCTCGACGCCGGTTTTGACAGCGCATCTGCCTTGGTTCGGCGGCTATTTCAAGATGTCGACATCACGCCGCAAATGCCGGCCATCGACAAAGACCCTAAGACCGAGCTGCAAGAATGGCTGCAGGGTCGCAAAATGAATTTGCCGATTTACCGGGTTGTCGCCACCTCCGGCGCTGCCCACCAGCAAACCTTCGACGTCGAGTGCGAAATTGTCGAACACGGCCGTGCTGAACGCGGCATTGGTGGATCGCGACGAGCGGGTGAACAAGCCGCAGCCGCAGCTATGCTGTCTTTTCTCAAGACCATTGGCACTTGATCGCACCTGAACCGATTCGCTCGGCACTTAACCTGCTAAACCTCGCTGCCTGAAGGCAGCTGAAGATGGACTCACATGACTGACGGCAAAAAAGCCCCGATCCCGACCGACCTGCCAACGCAGTCGCCTGACGCGCTTGAAGCCATGCTGACCCAAGCCATGTCAATGCGTGCCAGCAACGCGCCCGCGGTTCCCACGGCGGGCCAGCGCTGCGGCTTGATCGCTATCGTTGGCAAGCCGAACGTCGGTAAATCCACCTTGCTGAATGCACTGGTCGGGCAAAAAATTAGCATCACCTCACGCAAGGCGCAAACCACGCGGCACCGTATCACCGGTATGCGCACAGTGGGCCCGACGCAGTTTGTGTTTGTCGACACGCCGGGCTTTCAAACCCGACACAGCAATGCTCTTAATCGCTCGTTGAACCGCACCGTGGTGGGCGCTGTGAATGACGTTGATTTGATCGTTTTCGTGGTCGAAGCGGGTCAATTTAATCAGGCAGATGCCAAAGTTTTGTCTTTGTTGCCGGCCAACACGCCTGCTATCTTGCTAGCGAATAAGTTTGATCTGATCCACCGTCGTGCTGAGATTGCGCCCTGGCTCAAGGAGATGCAGGAGCGTCACAACTTCGCTGAGTTCGTGCCTATGTCAGCCAACAACGCCCGTGACGTTGAGCGTCTGTTCGGTATTTGCGACAAGTACCTGCCCGAGCAGCCATGGATGTATGGCGCTGACGAGCTGACCGACCGCAGCGACCGTTTCATGGCGGCAGAAATCATCCGTGAAAAACTCTTTCGCTTGACCGGTGACGAGTTGCCTTACACCTCGACGGTCATCATCGACAAGTACGAGGAAGAAGGCAATCTACGCCGCGTCGCTGCCACCATCGTGGTCGAGCGTGACGGTCATAAGGGCATGATCATTGGCGAGAAGGGCGAAAAGCTCAAGCGCATCGGTACCGAAGCGCGCCATGAACTCGAGACCCTGACCGGCGGCAAAGTCTTTCTGGAAATCTGGGTCAAGGTCCGTTCCGGCTGGGCTGACGATGATGCGCGCGTTAAAACATTCGGCTATGAGTAGCAGTAGAGCCCCCACGCTTGTCACTGCGTGTACTGCGCTGCCCCCCGAGGGGGCGGGCCTTGCTTGGGGCGGCCCTGCGCTGAGGCCTATCGCCCCCACGCTTGTCACTGCCTGTACTTCACTGCCCCCCGAGGGGGCGCATTTTTCCTTGGGACGGCCCTGCGGAAAAACATCTCTTCATTTTTCGTAGACCTCGCACGTGGCGACCAAACGGATTGCTGATGAACCGGCTTACGTGCTGCATCGCTACGACTGGAGTGAGTCGAGTCTGATTCTGGATGTTTTCACGCGGCAGCATGGCCGCGTGGCGCTGGTGGCGAGGGGTGCCAAAAAGCCGAGTTCGAGTTTTAGGCCGGTGCTGCTGCCTTTGCAGTTGCTGCATTTGGCGTTTGGCGGCGATGCCGAAATTCGCAACCTCAAAAGCGCCGAATGGCAGGGCGGTCACGTCATGCCGACGGGTGATGGCTTGCTGTCGGGTTACTACCTCAACGAATTGCTGATGCGCTTGCTGGCCCGCGATGACCCGCATCCGGTGCTGTTTGACGCCTACGCTGCCACAGTGCAACTGCTGGCCAGCCAGAACGCCGACACCTTGCAGGTGGCCTTGCGCGCCTTTGAGTTGCGGCTGCTGCGTGACATCGGTTTGCTGCCCACCTTAGATGCCGAGACAGCCACCTTGCAAGCGCTTGAGCTTGACCGGCGTTACGTGCTGGTGGCAGAGGCCGGTCTGCGCGAGGCCCATGACGACGACCGGGCGAGTTTGTCGGGCGCTGAATGGTTGGGCTTGCAGCAGGCGCTCGAAAGCCATTCAACCTTTTCGGACACGGTGCAGGCTTGCGTCAACAGTATTTCGGAGCTGAAGACGCAGCTGCGCGCCTTGCTGCACTACCATTGTGGTGTGAAGGTGCTCAAAACCCGCCAAATGATGATCGACCTTCAAGCGCTGTAGCGTCATACTTTCACCTCAGAACTATGCCTATCAAAAAAGAGCTTCCCATCACACCGTCCTTGCCGTCCGTACCGTCGTTGCCGGATTTAGCTGCTGCGGTGGCCGGTGACGAGCCGCTGAATGTGGTCGCTGACGGTGCCACGCTGCCCGCCGCCGAACTCGCCGCTATTCTGGGCCAGACCACGGGCCGCACCGCCTTGTCGGTTAACGTCAACAAAGTCGCGCTGCTGCGCAACACACGGCAACTGGGTATCCCGAGCGTGTTGCGCGCTGCGCATGTGTGCCTGATGGCCGGTGCCCGCGGCATCACCGTGCATCCGCGCCCAGACGAGCGCCACATCAAACGCCACGACGTCTACGAGTTGTCCGCCATGATGGCCGACTGGCCGGGCCGCGAGTTCAATATTGAAGGCAATCCGTTTCACAACCTGATGGAGTTTGTCCGCGAGTTGCGGCCGCACCAGTGCACCTTTGTGCCCGACAGCGAAGACCAGTCGACCAGCGACCACGGCTGGTCTTTCCCGGCCGACGCTGAGCGCCTGCGGCCGCTCATCGAAGAAGCCCATGCGTTGGGAGTGCGCGTCAGCTTGTTCATGGACCCGCTGCCCGAGGCGATGGCCGCCGTCCAGGAAGTCGGCGCTGATCGCGTGGAGTTCTACACCGAAACCTATGCGCGGGCTTGGCCCGGTTTGCACAAAAACGAAGCCTTGCGCCCCTTTGTTGAGTCTGCCCAAGCTGCTGCGTTGTGCGGTCTGGGCATCAACGCCGGCCACGACCTGAACCGCGACAACCTCACCGAATTTTTGCGCGAAGTACCGGGCGTGCTGGAAGTCTCCATCGGCCACGCCTTGATTGCGGACGCGCTGGAGTTGGGTTACACCGCCACCGTCAAAGACTATTTGCGCTGCATCGACGCCGCCTTCACCCCAGCCCGCGACGAATGATTTACGGCATTGGCACCGATATCTGTGATGTCAGGCGCATCCGAACCAGCCTAGAGCGCCACGGTGACCGCTTTGCGCTGAAGATCTTGAGCGAGGCCGAATTTGCCATGTGGCAGCAGCGCAGTGCACGCTGGCCTGAACGTGGCATGCGTTACTTGGCGACCCGCTTCTCGGCCAAAGAGGCCTTCAGCAAGGCCATCGGCATGGGCATGCGCATGCCGATGACCTGGCGGCATTGCGAGATCGCCAAGGCATCCAGCGGCAAGCCTGAAGTCGTCTTGCATGGCGCGTTGAAAGTCTGGTTCGAGGCACGGCGCCTGAGTGCGCACGTGACCGTCACAGACGAGACCGACTACGCGGCCAGCTTTGTGGTGGTCGAGCAGGCAGAGAATCCCCTCAGCGCCCTCAAGTCGCCTCTCTTCGAATAAATTTTTAGACGACTTCCATCTCCGAACCTTCATTCAAGAAAAACCAACCATGACTTCACACACCTCTGGCCAACATGCGCCTCTCATCATCGACATCGCCGGCCTCACGCTGACCAAAACTGATCGCCAGCGGCTCAAACATCCGTTGACCGGCGGCGTTATTTTGTTCGCGCGCAACTGTGAAAACCGCCAGCAGCTCAGCGCCCTGTGCGCCGAGATGAAGAAAGTCCGCCGCGACTTGTTGATCTGCGTCGACCATGAAGGCGGCCGCGTACAGCGCTTCAAGACCGATGGCTTCACGCACCTGCCGCCGATGCGCGCCTTGGGCGAGATGTGGCTCAAAGATGGCAAGAACGGAGAAGGCGCAGGCGCCATGGCCGCCACCAATGCGGCCACGGCTTGCGGTTATGTGCTGGGCGCCGAACTGCGCGCTTGCGGCGTTGACTTCAGCTTCACGCCGGTGCTCGACTTAGACCACGGTGAAAGCGGTGTGATCGGCGACCGCGCTTTCAGCCGCGACCCGCGCATCGTCGCCTTGCTCGCCAAGAGCCTGATGCATGGTCTGCTGCAGTCCGGCATGGGCAATTGCGGCAAACATTTTCCCGGCCACGGTTTCGTCAAAGCCGACTCACACACCGACATTCCGGTCGATCGCCGCAGCCTCAAAGCCATTTTGGCGGACGACGCTGCGCCTTACGACTGGCTCAACACCACACTCAGCAGCGTCATGCCGGCGCACGTGATTTACCCCAAGGTCGACTCGCGTCCGGCCGGGTTTTCAGAAAAATGGCTGGGCTATATTTTGCGTGGCCAGCTCGGCTTTGGCGGCGCGGTGTTCAGCGACGACCTGAGCATGGCCGGTGCGCGTTTGATCGACGGCAAAGAGGTGAGCTACACCGAGGCTTCCGTGGCCGCACTGAATGCCGGTTGCGACATGGTGCTGCTGTGCAACCAAAGTTTAGACGGCGGCGCGGCCGTCGACGAATTGCTAGACGGCATGACGCAAGCTCAACTCAAGGGCGCTTGGGAGCCCTTAGAGTCCAGCGAAGAGCGCCGACTGGCGCTGTTGCCGACCAAGCCTGCCGTGACGTGGGACGACTTGATGTTGGAGCCGGCTTACATGCATGCGCTGGGCTTGGTGCCTTGAACTTGCATCTGGCTCGTGCTCAATTAGTCAGCTAGCGCGGAGGAGGCAAGCGCTCCCCGAGCGAGCGCCGCCACAACCAGTCTAGGCTACGCGGAATATCCAGTGCAGCGGCAATCTGCTCAGGTTTGGCCAAGGCCACCGGCGGGCTGTGCCGCTCGGCCACGGCAAAGGTGAAGGAATAGTTGGGTTCCTGCCCCATGCGCAGGTCGCTAATTAATAAACGGCTGCCGCGCTGTTCCAGTTTGTAAAACCCCTTGGTGAAAGCCACTAGCCGCTGCACGCCGTCAATGCCCTGCAACTCAGCTGCCAGCGCATTGCCACGCGGGAAGCGATCGAATGCCATCTTCGGCTGCGCGTCGAGCAGCGAGTAAAAGCCCTCGTGGTACTCGTCCCCGGTGATCGCCACTACCCGCCAAAGCACTGTATTGAACGGCGTGGGAGTCACCAGCAGTTGCTCGACCACGATACCTTGCTGAGCCAGCGAGGCGCGCGCAATCTGCGCAACATGCTGTTGCGCGGCAAAACTCCAGGCCAAATAAGCCGTGCTGAGCAACAGGCCGGCGACATTGGCAAGTCGTCCCCAGTGACTGCCGCGCGCTGCCAGCACCCAGATCAGACCGACCAGCAGCGGCAGCGTGTAGAACAAGTCGATGATGAAGATGCTGTCCACCCCGAATGGATGGTTGGAAAAAGGCAGTGCTAACTGCGTGCCGTAGACGGTCATCGCGTCGAGCAGTGGATGAGTCACCAGCGCAAGCCAGAGCGCCAGCCACCAGCGTCTAAGCCAATCAAATTCGCCATGCAGCCGCGCGACCAACGCGGCAAAAGGCAGCGAGAACAGCGTCAGCCAGAACAGAGAATGGCTTTCGGCGCGGTGCAGCACCATGTTGCGAATGGCGTCGCCTTGGTCGATCAGGACATCCAGATCGGGCAGCGTGCCCGCCACGGCACCCCACAGCGCGGCCTTCCACACTACGGTTCGACGGCCCATCACGGCCACCGAAACGGCGGCACCCAGCGTTAGTTGAGATAGAGAATCCATGGCTAGGGATTATCCTTGGCCTACCGCCAATACCCATCGAAGCAGGTGAACAGCATTCCCACAAAATAAGCCTATTGGCTGCGTTCGTCTTTAAATCATGGCGAGTGTGATGCTGAGCGAAGCACCCCAAAAACTCAGCGCCCCGACCAATCCAATTTCCCAACGACATCCAGATGCGTGAGGTACACACGCAGGTCGAATTCGTACTGGTGGTATTGCGGTTCCATGTAGGTGCAAAGCTTGTAGAAGGCCTTGTCGTGCTCGCGTTCTTTGATGTGCGCGAGTTCGTGGACAGCGATCATTTTCAGGAACTCGGCGGGGCCTTCCTTGAACAGGGCGGCGACGCGAATTTCGCGCTTGGACTTGAGCTTGTTGCCCTGCACACGCGAGATGGTGGTGTGCGTGCCGAGCGCGTGCGCGATGACTTGCAGTTTGTTGTCAAACAGCACTCGCGACAGCGGATCTGAGTTGCGCAAAAAGCGGTTCTTCAGATCCATCACGTAGTCGTAAAGCGCCTTGTCGGTGCGCACGCTGTGGGCTTCGGGGTATTTTTTGAGAAGCACCGCGCCGAGCTGCCCTTCGGTGAGCAGCGCTTGCACTTGGTCGCGCAAGTTGTCAGGGTAGCCGAACAGGTATTTCAACGACAGCCCGGCCGTCCCGACGTTGCTCAATTTTCGCGGCGCAGTGCCGGGAACAAGATGACATCGCGGATGCTGGCGCTGTCTGTCAGCAGCATCATCAGGCGGTCAATGCCAATGCCGCAGCCGCCGGTCGGCGGCATGCCGTATTCGAGCGCACGCACAAAGTCGGCGTCGTAAAACATGGCTTCGTCGTCGCCGGAGTCTTTGGCGTTGACCTGCGCTTGAAAGCGTGCGGCTTGCTCTTGCGCGTCGTTGAGTTCGCTGAAGCCGTTGCCGAACTCGCGGCCGGTGATGTAGAGCTCAAAGCGTTCTGTCACCTCAGGGCGTGCATCGTTGGCGCGCGCCAAGGGCGAAATTTCGGTCGGGTGTTCCATGATGAAGGTCGGCTGCCAGAGCTTGTCTTCAACCGTTTCTTCAAAGTACAAAACCTGCAAGCTGGCCAGCGAGCGTGTCGACAGACGGTCTTTTTGTTCGGTGCAACCGAGTTTTTTGACGGCGTTGATGAGCCATGCCGCGTCGTCGACGTTGGTGCCGGCGTCCGTGTGTTTCAGGATGGCTTCGCGAATCGTCAGGCGTTCAAAAGGCAGGCTCAAATCGACGGCTTTGCCGCCATAGCTCAGCTGCAAAGTGCCGCAAGATTTTTGGGCGGCGTCACGGATCAGCGCTTCGGTGAAGGACATCAGGTCGTTGTAGTTCCACCAAGCGGCGTAGAACTCCATCATGGTGAATTCGGGGTTGTGCCGAACGCTGATGCCTTCGTTGCGGTAGCTGCGGTTGATCTCAAAGACGCGCTCAAAACCACCGACGATGAGTCGCTTCAGGTACAGCTCGGGCGCGATGCGCAAGAACATTTCTTGGTCCAGCGCGTTGTGGTGCGTTTTAAATGGCTTGGCATTGGCGCCGCCCGGAATCGGGTGCAGCATCGGCGTTTCGACTTCCAGAAACTCATTGGCAACCATGAATTCGCGCATGCTGCTGACGGCTTTGCTGCGGGCCACAAAACGTTTACGTGCGGCTTCGTCGGTGATCAGGTCGACATAGCGTTGGCGGTATTTGACTTCTTGGTCGGCCACGCCGTGAAATTTGTCGGGCAGGGGGCGCAGGCTTTTGGTCACCAGTTTGAGGCCGGTGGCGTGAATCGACAACTCGCCGGTTTTGGTTTTGAACAGCGTCCCTTCGGCGGCCACGATGTCGCCCAAGTCCCAGTGTTTGAAAGCGCTGTGCAGTTCTTCACCGACGCCTTCGTTGTTGATGTAGACCTGAATGCGACCGCCCGACGGACCGAAGGAGGCGTCTTGCAGGGTGGCAAAACTGGCCTTGCCCATGACGCGCTTGAGCATCATACGGCCCGCCACGCTGACGGGAATGGCCAGCGGCTCTAATTCTTCTTTGGTCTGGCTGTCGTACTGCGCAAACAAGGCTTCGGCCCGGTGTTCGGGTTTGACGTCATTGGGAAACGCCACGCCTGAGGCGCGTATCTGTTTTAACTTTTCACGGCGCTCGGCCATCAATTGGTTGTCGTCAGGAGCGGTCGCGGCAACGGAGGGCAGGGCGGTGGGTGTGGACATAGGGAAGCCGAAAGAGAACAAGTCAGGGAGAAAGGTGCTTAGCCGAGTAAGGGCGAGCCTCTTATTTTAGAACGAGATGTCGCTGCGGTCCAAAATGTCATTCACCAACTCAAGGCGCAGGAGTGGGTTGTCGAGTTCCATGAATTGCTGTTTGAGCGCGACCGGGATCGGCAGCAATTCACACCACCGGTTGGCGACCCACCCGCAATCATCGAATCGGTAGGGCGTGAGGATGGGCATTTGATCCGCCGGCACGTCGCGTTCTTGCAGGGTGATGATCAGCTTTTTCAGGGCTTCAGCTGCCGGCTGCAGGTCATCTGGAATCTGCACGAAGAGGTCGTCGGCCAGCAGCGTGACGTCGGCGACCCACAGGCCGTGTTTGAGTTTTTCGCTGCGGCTGATCTTGAAACGTTGTGTGCCGGTGCAGCGGACCACCATCAAGCCCGGTTGCGGCGTTGCATAGTCGGTGATCGTGGCTAAGGTGCCTATGCTTTGAAAGGCTTCGTTGGCAAAAGCGTCGCCAGAAGGCTCTGCATTCAGCCGCCGAACTTCCGTGCCTGCTGTCAGCGAGACCACGCCAAACGGTGTGCCGTTTTTGTGGCACTTGCCGATCATGTCGAGGTAGCGCACCTCGAAAATTTGCAGCGGTAAGAAACCACCCGGATGCAGCACCGTGCCCAGCGGAAACAGTGGCAGAGCTAATAATCGCAGGGCTTCAGTCGACGGCATCGGCGGGTTGTTTTTGCAGCATGGCCAGCGTGTTAGCGACCGTTTTACGCAACTCGCGGCGGTCGCATATAAAGTCCACTGCGCCTTTTGTTTGTAAGAACTCGGCACGCTGGAAACCAGCAGGCAGTGTCACCCGCACGGTGGATTCGATCACGCGTGGGCCAGCAAAACCGATCAAGGCTTTGGGTTCGGCAATCACCACGTCGCCGAGAAAAGCGAAGCCGGCGCTGACGCCGCCCATGGTCGGGTCGGTCAGCACGCTGATGTAGGGCAGGCCCTTTTTGGCCAAACGCGTCAGCGATGCATTGGTTTTGGCCATTTGCATCAGACTCAGCAAGCCTTCTTGCATGCGCGCGCCGCCAGTGGCGGTGAAGCAGATGAACGGTACTTTTTGCTCGATGGCCGCATGCACGCCGCGCACAAAACGCTCACCCACCACACTGCCCATGCTGCCGCCCATGAAGTCAAACTCAAAGCAGGCCACTACGACGCTAATGCTGTGCACCGCCCCGCCCATGACGATCAGAGCGTCAGTTTCGCCCGTGTTCTCTAACGCTTCTTTCAGCCGTTCCGGATACTTGCGGCTGTCCTTGAATTTCAAGGCATCGACTGGCAGCACTTCTTGGCCGAGTTCGTAGCGGCCTTCAGCGTCGAGAAAAGCGTCCAACCGTGCCCGTGCGCCAATCCGGTGATGGTGACTGCACTGTGGGCAAACATTCTGATTTTTCTCAAGATCGTTCTTGTACAGCACGGCCTCGCAACTCGGGCATTTGATCCACAACCCTTCAGGGACGCTGCGGCGCTCGGTCGGGTCAGTCGGCGTGATTTTCGGGGGAAGTAGTTTTTCTAGCCAGCTCATGGGAGCTCCTTAATGCATGGGTTGACTTGTCATTGCGAGTGCAGGTCCGTCACTGCGAGCGCAGCGTGGCAGTCCATCTCAGCGTATCACGGCGATGGATTGCCGCGCTACGCTCGCAATGACGGACGCTTATCTTTCGCAGTGACGGTGCGCCGCATTGCGGCGAGTTCAAATACATCAGTTTGACCCGGATTATGCGTCCAGCGCGCTGCGGATCTCGCTCAGGAAGGTCTGCACCACCGGCACCACTTGCTCACGCGGCTCCTTGTCGATGAGCTGGATGATCTTGCTGCCAATCACCACGGCGTCGGCGACACGGCTGATGGCTTTGGCGGTGACCGCGTCACGGATGCCGAAACCGACACCGACCGGCACGCTGACGTGCTCGCGAATGCGCGGCAACATAGCTTCCACGGCGCCCAAATCCAAAGCACCGGAACCTGTCACGCCCTTGAGTGAGACGTAATAGACATAACCGCTGGCGACCTTGGCGACCTGCGCCATGCGCTCGGGAGTGCTTGTCGGGGCCAGTAAAAAGATCAAATCCATGTTGTGACTGCGCAGCTGGGCGGCAAATTCAACACATTCTTCTGGGGGGTAGTCGACGATCAACATGCCGTCGACGCCGGCTTGGGCTGCGTCGCGCACAAAGCTGTTGGCACCGTGCTTGTGGTTGTAGGCCTCGATCGGATTGGCATAGCCCATCAGCACGACCGGGGTCGCGTTGTCTTGCAAGCGGAATTCCCGCACCATGGCCAGCACCTGAAGCAAGCCCACGCCAAAAGCCAAGGCGCGGTCGCCGGCTTTCTGGATCACCGGGCCGTCGGCGCTGGGGTCTGAAAACGGCACACCGAGCTCGATCACATCGGCACCGCCGGCCACCATGCCGTGCATCAGCGCGGGCGTGATGTCCGCGAAGGGGAAGCCGGCGGTGACGTAAGGAATCAGGGCTTTGCGGTTTTGCGCCAGCAGGGCGCTCATGACGGTTTGAATGCGGCTCATGACTTGAACTCGATCACTTGTTCGCCGGCCGGGCCGCCTTTGACGCCTTGACCTTGACACGACGGTCGGCAGTAAAAACTGGCGTTCGACAAATCGGCCACCGTGCCGATGTCTTTGTCGCCGCGGCCTGACAGGTTGACCAGAATCGACTGGTCAGCGCGCATGGTTTTGGCGAGTTTCATGGCGTAGGCCACGGCATGGGCTGACTCGAGCGCCGGGATGATGCCTTCGGTGCGGCACAGGTAGTGAAAAGCCGACAGCGCTTCGGTGTCGGTGATACCGACGTATTCAGCGCGGCCAATGTCTTTCAAAAAGGCGTGCTCGGGGCCGACGCCCGGGTAGTCCAGTCCAGCGCTGATGCTGTGCGTTTC
This sequence comes from Comamonadaceae bacterium, assembly GCA_947447355.1. Lineage (GTDB taxonomy): Bacteria > Pseudomonadota > Gammaproteobacteria > Burkholderiales > Burkholderiaceae_C > Polaromonas. The sequence goes on along the minus strand of CANFJF010000021.1, from coordinate 14,342 downwards.
GGTCACTTGGCCGTCTTCGTTTTGCAGCACATAGGTGCGGTTGCCGTGCAACACGCCAGGTGTACCGCGTTGCAAAGAGGCTGAATGCTTGCCGCTGTCCATGCCTTCGCCGGCTGCTTCAACGCCGATCAAACGGGTGTTTTCGTGCTGGATGTAGGGGTGAAAAATACCCATGGCATTGCTGCCGCCGCCGACGCAGGCGAGCACCGCGTCGGGCTGTTTGCCGCCGGTCATCTCGGGCATTTGCGTCAGGCACTCTTCACCGATGACGCTCTGAAAGTCGCGCACCATCATCGGGTAAGGGTGCGGGCCAGCCACGGTGCCGATGATGTAGAAGGTGTTGTCGACGTTGGCGACCCAGTCGCGCATGGCTTCGTTGAGCGCGTCTTTCAGCGTCTTGCTGCCCGACTCGACCGGCACCACGGTGGCCCCGAGCAGCTTCATGCGGTAGACGTTAGGGCTTTGCCGTTTGATGTCTTCGCTGCCCATGTAGACCACGCATTCGAGGCCGTAGCGGGCGCAAATGGTGGCGGTGGCCACGCCGTGTTGGCCGGCGCCGGTTTCAGCAATGATGCGGGGCTTGCCCATGCGACGCGCCAGCATGGCTTGGCCGATGGTGTTGTTGATCTTGTGCGCGCCGGTGTGATTCAGGTCTTCGCGCTTGAGGTAAATCTGCGCGCCACCTTGCTCACGGCTCATGCGGGCCGCATGGTAAATCGGCGACGGGCGACCGACAAAATGCTTCAGTTCGTAGTGGAATTCGGCCAAAAAAGCCGGATCGTGCTGGTAGCGTGCGTAAGCCGCTTTCAGCTCGTTGATCGCATGGGTCAGTGTTTCGGAGACAAAGCTGCCGCCGTAAATACCGAAGTGTCCACTGGCATCGGGTTGTTGATAGGGGTACATAGTCTTTTAATCAGTTGGGGACAGAGCAACTCATCGCTCTGCTCATGTAGTTTGGTCTGTCCCACAAGGTTTCACGTTTGCTCGTCTGCGGCACGCACGGCCGCAACGAATTGCTTGATTTTGTCGGCGTTTTTGATGCCTTTGGACATCTCAACGCCGGAGCTCACATCAACGGCCAGCGTTTTACAGCGCGGCCTGACTTGCAAAATGCCATCGGTCACATTTGCAGGCGTCAATCCACCAGACAAAACGAGGTGAGCGTTGACGTTTGGAGGAAGAAGTGACCAATTGAATGTTTTTCCGCCACCACCAAAACCGTCGACATGGGCGTCGAGCAATATGGCTTGGGCTGCGTTGAAATCGTGAGCGTATTTTACGAGATTAAAGCTGTCATCGCCGTTTTCCGGGGCATCCAGCGGAATGCGGGCCGCGCGTACAAAGGGCCTGCCGTGGCGCAGGCAGTCGGCCGGGCTTTCGTCGCCATGAAACTGCAGCAGGGCGGTGGGCAACAGCGCGCAGGCCTCAGCCACTTGTGCGGCGCTTGCATTGACGAACAACAGCACCGGCGTGACATAGGCGGGCAGCCGCGCTGCCAGCTCAGTTGCGCGGGCGGCGCTGACGTAGCGGGCACTGGGCTCGTACAGCACAAAGCCGACAGCATCGGCACCGGCGGCAACGGCGGCATCGACGTCTTCTTCACGGGTCAGGCCGCAAATCTTGATACGGGTTCGCTGGTTCATGGCAGCCAATCATAGGCGGGCGCGCTGCTCGGCAAGCCGAAATGGTCTTCATACACCGGGCCGACGAAGTACAGGCCGTCAGGTGAAAAAGTCGGGGCTGCGGCATCCCGGCTGCGCGCCGCCAGTACGTCCAAGATCCATTCCGGGCTGTGGCCGCCCTGACCGACACTGACCAGACAACCCATGATGTTGCGGATCATGTGGTGCAAAAAGGCGTTGGCCTCGAATTCGAAGCGCCAATAAGGGCCGCGACGCGAGACTTTGATGTGCGTGATGGTTTTGACCGGACTTTTGGCCTGGCATTGGGCCGCCCTGAAAGAGGAAAAGTCATGCTCGCCCAGCAAATAGCTTGCGGCACTTTCTACTGCAACGCTGTCCATGGGCCGATAAACCCAACCGACCCGGCCGGCTTCAACGCTAGGCCGCACGGGTGATTCGAGCAGCACGTAAGCGTAGCGACGGGCAATGGCCGAGGCGCGGGAGTGAAAGCCGTCTTGGCCATCCGGCATCTGCTGCGCCCACTGCACGGCGATGTCACGGGGCAAAAATGCGTTGGTGCCGCGTACCCAGGACGCCATGTCGCGCTCCAGCGGGGTGTCGAAATGCGCCACCTGCATCAGGCCGTGAACGCCGGCGTCGGTGCGGCCGGCACACATCACCCGCAGCGGTTGCAGGGTGAATTTGGCCAAGGCGTTTTCGAGTTGGTCTTGGATGGTGTTGCCCGAGAGTTGGCTCTGCCAGCCCTGATAAGCGCTGCCGTTGTAGCTGATCCCTAGGGCGACTCTCAAGACTTTGCCCGGGGCGGGATGTTGGCCGGTTCGCTGGCTTCGGGTGGGGCGTAGGCCGCACTGTCCGCCGCTTGCAAGGCGGATCGAAAGCCACCATTCTTGTCAGCTGAATGACGACGCGAGCGGAAAAAGCCCCAGGCCAATAACAAACCTAAAAAGCCAGCGGTGGCCGGCAGCACGATAGGATCTTTTGACAACCGGTCGATCAACCCTGACTGTTCCGTGCTGGCTTGTGCCGCCGCCGCTGGGTAAGTGCTGACGGCCAATGCCGGGCCTGACGAATTGGCTGGCCCTGATTCGCTGGTTAACGGCACTGAAGAGGCTACTGGCGCTGCCGACGTGGCACTCAGTTTGCGCAAGTCGTTGATGTTTTTTGACAGCTCGGCTAACCGGTCGGCGGTGTCTTTGGTCAGACGTTCTTGTGACAGCTTTTCATCTGTATTGACGGCACCCGGAACCACGCTTTTGAGCTCTCCCTTGGACAAGGTGAGCTTGTCAGCGGCTGCAGACGCTGATGTTCTTTCTTTCACAGAACTTTGTACTTTGCCGGTGGCTTCTCGGCCTGGCGTTATGACTTGTGCCGGGCTTGCGTTATTGGCGAGTTGCTGGCGAAAGGCGTTGAAGTCCCGGCTTTGGGCCATGATGGTTTGGCGCGCCTTGTCACGTGGGACGGTCGTTGCGTCGGCAGCCGCCGGCATGGTTAGCACTGCACCTACTTTGAGGCGGTTCACGTTACCAGCCACGAAAGCGTCCGGGTTGCTGTGTAACAGGGCTATCAGCATTTGATCAAGCGAGACGTTGATGGGCAGGTTCTGCATGCCCAGTTCGCTGGCCGTATCACCGCGTGCCACGGTGACAGGCTTTGCAAACGCAACATTGATGGACTGCGCAGGTTTCACTGCAGCTTTTACCTCGCGTGCTGCTGCTGGGCTACTTTGTGCGGCCGATGACGTTGTGGCCGGTGCATTGATTGAAGGCTCCACAGGCGGCAACTTTATCGGCTGAGAAGGGGCCATCGGTACAGCCAGATTGACCGTTTTGGGCGGCGTCAATAAAAGGGTGTAATCACGCGATATTTTTCCGGTTGTCGAACTGACTTGCAGCACGATATCGACAAATGCCGCCGTGATTGGCCGGTTGTTCTTGAGCTGGAGAACTGCGCGGCCGTCGGGCGTTCGCACTAAGCTGAACTGCATGTCAAGAAGCTCAGTACTCAAATTAAGCCCCATGGCCTTGTAGGCATCTGCGGGAGCTAGCGAAGGTCGTAAGCTGCGGGCTTCAGCGGCCGTCAAGTCAATGAGGTCGACCTCAGCCCGCAGAGGCTCACCAATAGATGAAAACACATGGAGACGACCCAAGGCGAGCGCCTGCACATCAAGGGTGGTCAAGCTGCCCAACACTAAAAGACACAGAAGTGCCAAAGTATTTTTGCTGAGCTTTCCGTTGACCATCCGGCGGACAGTTGCAACTGAGTAAAGGCCTTGATTCGCGGTTTTAGTTGCTGCTGGTTTCCTCAAACTTGATCGCACGGCATCCCTGGCAATAGTTGATGAAAAACAGACAGTAACACCGAGACCTCGCCGACTCAAGCTTCCAGCAAGATGCGCAGCATGCGGCGCAGCGGCTCGGCAGCGCCCCACAAGAGTTGGTCGCCGACGGTGAAGGCGCCGAGATAGTCATCGCCCATGGCGAGCTTGCGGATGCGTCCGACCGGAATCCGCATGGTGCCGGTGACAGCCACCGGGGTCAGGTCGCGAATGCTGGCTTCGCGGGTGTTGGGCACCACCTGAACCCACTCGTTGTCCGCTGCGATCATGGCTTCAATATCGGCCACGGGCACATTTTTCTTCAGCTTGAAGGTCAATGCTTGGCTGTGGCAGCGCATGGCACCGATGCGCACACAAAAACCATCGACCGGCACGGCAGGGCTGCTGAAGCCTGCGCCTTGGGCGAGGATTTTGTTGGTCTCGGCCATGCCTTTCCATTCTTCCTTGGACATCCCGTCACCCAGATCTTTGTCGATCCAAGGAATCAGCGAGCCGCCCAGCGGCACGCCGAAGTTGGCTGTCTCAGTGGCCGTCAAGCTGCGCTGTTTGGCGATGACCTTGCGGTCAATCTCCAAGATCGCGCTTTTCGGATCGTCCAGCAAGTTTTTGACTTCTGCATTCAACGTGCCGTATTGCGTCAACAACTCGCGCATGTGCTGAGCGCCGCCGCCAGAGGCAGCTTGGTAGGTTTGGGTGCTCATCCATTCAACCAGGCCGGCTTTGTACAGTGCGCCCACGCCCATCAGCATGCAGCTGACGGTGCAGTTGCCGCCAACCCAGTTCTTGCCACCGCGCAGAAGGGCATTGTTGATCACCGGCAGATTGACCGGGTCCAGCACGATGACGGCGTCATCGTTCATGCGCAGCGTCGATGCGGCGTCAATCCAGTGGCCGGTCCAGCCAGCTGCGCGCAGTTTTGGAAAAACTTCTGAGGTGTAGTCGCCGCCTTGGGCCGTCAAAATAATGTCGCATTTTTTCAGCGCATCAATGTCAAAAGCGTCTTTGAGCGTGGTTTCGTTTTTCGCTTGTGCCGGGGCATTGCCGCCGGCATTCGAGGTAGAGAAAAACACCGGCTCGATCAGACCAAAGTCGCCCTCGGCCTGCATGCGGTCAATCAACACTGAGCCGACCATGCCGCGCCAGCCGACGAGTCCTACTAAATTACCTGTCAATTTCACTTGATGTCCTTGAATTAATTCCGAGATGCAATGGTCTGCTGTTAGCCGAGCGCTTTAACCACGGCGTTGCCCATCTCGACGGTGCCGACCCGGGTGGTGCCTTCGCTGTAGATGTCCGGTGTGCGCAGCCCTTGGCTTAACACCTCGTCCACGGCTTTTTCGATGCGAGCAGCCGCTTCGGGCTGGTTCAAGCTGAAGCGCAGCATCATCGCGGCGCTCAAAATCGTGGCCAGCGGATTGGCCACGCCTTTGCCGGCGATGTCCGGTGCGCTGCCGTGGCTCGGTTCGTACAGACCTTGATTCTGGGCGTTCAAGCTGGCCGATGGCAACATGCCAATGCTGCCGGTGAGCATGGCTGCAGCGTCGCTCAAGATGTCGCCAAACATGTTGCCGGTGACGACTACGTCAAATTTTTTCGGTGCTTTCACCAGTTGCATGGCGGCGTTGTCGACATACATGTGGTCCAAGGCGACATCGGGATATCGCAGGCCGACCTCGGTCACCACGTCTTTCCAGAGCTGGAAGGTTTCAAGCACGTTGGCCTTGTCGACACTGGTGACGCGTTTGCCGCGTTTGCGTGCTGCTTGGAAAGCAACGTGTGCAATGCGTTCGATTTCCGGGCGCGAATAGCGCATCGTGTCAAATGCTTCTTCGCTGCCGGGGAAGTGTCCGTCGGTGGCGACTCGGCGACCACGTGGTTGCCCGAAATAAATGTCTCCCGTCAGCTCGCGAATGATGAGGATGTCGAGGCCTGACACCAGTTCGCGTTTCAGACTAGAGGCGTCGACCAATTGCGGGTAGCAGATGGCAGGGCGGAAATTTGCAAACAGCGCGAGGTGTTTGCGCAGACCCAAAATGGCTTGCTCAGGCCGCAGTGGTCGGTCCAGTTTGTCATATTTCCAGTCACCGACAGCGCCAAACAAAATCGCATCCGAAGCCTTGGCCAGTGCCAGAGTGGCCTCCGGCAGCGGGTGCCCGAAAGCTTCAAAAGCGGCACCGCCTACCAGCGCGGTTTCCAGGGTCATGTCCAAGTCCAGAACCTTCAGAACTTTGACGGCCTCGGCCACTATTTCGGTGCCGATGCCATCACCGGGAAGTACTGCAATTTTCATCATCTAGCCATTCATGCGTTGCGGTCGGAGCCGCTAATTAAGTGAGGTACGAAAAATCGGGAAGGAAAGCTGGGAGGGCTCAGCATCAAACCTGATGCGTGTGGGCCAGCCAAGGTTTGCTGGCCAGCCGCGCAGCCTCAAAGGCCTTGATTTTGTCGCTTTGGCGCAAGGTCAGACCGATGTCATCAAGTCCGCCCAGCAGGCAGAACTTGCGAAAGGGCTGGACGTCGAACGGCAGTTCTTCACCCTGGGGCTTGATCACCACTTGGCGCTCAAGGTCAATGGTCAATTCGTAGCCCGGAAACGCCAGGGCGTCAGCAAACAACTGGCTCACTTGGGCTTCCGGCAAGACGATGGGTAACAAGCCGTTCTTAAAGCTGTTGTTGAAAAAGATGTCGGCGTAGCTGGGTGCAATGATGGCCCGAAAACCATATTGGTCGAGGGCCCAAGGCGCGTGTTCACGCGAGGATCCGCAGCCAAAATTTTTGCGCGCCAGCAAGACGGACGCGCCTTTGTAGCGGGACTGGTTCAGCACGAAGTCAGGGTTTGGCTTGCGCGAGGCTGGATCTTGTCCGGGAAAGCCGGCGTCAAGGTAGCGCCAAGCGTCAAACAGGTTGGGGCCGAAACCGGTCTTCCTGATTGACTTGAGAAATTGTTTTGGAATGATGGCGTCCGTGTCCACGTTTTCGCGGTCCATGGGGGCCACCAGGCCTTTGTGTACGGTAAATTTTTGCATGGCAATACTTGGTTATTTTTTGGCTGCGTTTTCAACCGCAGCACCGGCTCTTTGCACGTCTTGCCCAAGGCCGCGCATCGTATTGCAGCCCGACAATAGGATGCAAAGAGTGGCGTAGAAGAGGGCGGTTGTTCTGCTGAGCATGATGCGTCTTGGGTTTAAGCGAATTTACGAATGTCAACGAAATGGCCGTGCACGGCGGCCGCGGCGGCCATCGCTGGACTGACCAAATGGGTTCGCCCACCAGCGCCTTGACGGCCTTCGAAGTTGCGGTTGCTGGTTGAGGCGCAGCGCTCACCCGGTTCTAGCCGGTCTGCGTTCATGGCTAAGCACATGGAGCAACCTGGCTCGCGCCATTCAAAACCGGCAGCGACAAAAATCTTGTCGAGGCCTTCACGTTCGGCTTGTTCCTTGACCAAGCCGGAACCGGGCACGACCATGGCAAGCTTGACATTTTTGGCGACTTTTTGGCCGATCTTTTTCACGATGGCCGCGGCTTCGCGGATGTCTTCAATACGGCTGTTGGTGCACGAGCCGATGAAGACTTTGTCGATCATGATGTCGTTGATCGCCTTGCCTGGAGCCAGACCCATGTAGGTCAAGGCGCGTTCGATGGCATCGCGTTTGTTGGCGTCTTTTTCCTTGTCTGGATCGGGCAGTATGTCTTCGATGGACAGGACCATTTCAGGCGAGGTGCCCCAGGTGACCTGAGGCCGGATGTTGCCAGCATCGAGTTCGACCACGGCGTCAAATTTGGCGCCAGGATCAGAGCGCAGCGTATTCCAGTACTGAACCGCCATGTCCCACTCAGGGCCACCCACAAATTGGCCGGTTTTAGGGTCGGTACCGGGTGCGAGCAAACGGCCCTTGACGTAGTCGATGGTTTTTTGGTCGACCGCCACCAGACCTGCGCGTGCGCCGGCTTCGATCGCCATGTTGCAGACCGTCATGCGACCTTCCATGCTCAAAGCACGGATCGCCGCACCGCCAAATTCGATGGTGTAGCCGGTGCCGCCCGCCGTGCCGATTTTGCCGATGATGGCCAGAACAATGTCTTTGCCAGTCAGTCCGGGTGCCAACGTGCCTTCAACCTTGACCAACAAGTTTTTGGCCTTCTTGGCCAGCAGCGTTTGCGTTGCCATGACGTGTTCGACTTCGCTGGTGCCAATGCCGTGCGCCAGTGCACCAAAGGCGCCGTGCGTAGAGGTGTGGGAATCGCCGCAGACAACGGTCATGCCGGGCAGCGTGGCGCCACTCTCAGGCCCCATCACGTGGACGATACCTTGCCGCTTGGAGAGAAAAGGAAAGTAGGCGGCTGAACCGAACTCTGCGATGTTGCTGTCCAGTGCGAGGACTTGCTCTTTGCCGACAGCGTCGGTCAGACCGTCGTACCCCAGCTCCCAGCCCGTGGTCGGTGTGTTGTGGTCGGCGGTGGCGACGATGGAGCTGATGCGCCAGACCTTGCGGCCAGCTTCGCGCAGGCCTTCAAAGGCTTGTGGGCTGGTCACTTCATGGACCAGATGGCGGTCGATGTAAATGATGGCAGTGCCATCTTCTTCGGTGTGGACGACGTGTTCGTCCCAGATCTTGTCGTAGAGGGTGCGCATTTGTTTCCTTCAGAGTTTTTTATTTTAAAGCTATGGGACACGCTATGGAAGAGTTGGTCTGAGCCATTGCAACTTCCGGCCGCTGCTGAGGCGTAATTTGTCGATGTCTTCAGGGGTATCAACGTCTTGCACGAAATGCAGGTTGTCGCAGTCGAAGGCATGAACTTGCGACATATGTTGCTGTCGCCATTGCTTGCAGCCAACCTCGGGCGGGCAGGCCAGCATGTCAAGTCGCACCTTCGCTGAAAAGATGACCGGGTTGCCCGGCTGGCCTTGTACGCGCGGGAAAACCAAGTCTGTGCCTTCAGGACGTTCCTTGTAGGCGTCTATCAACTGCATCACATCTTGCGCATCGATCAAGGGTTGATCCGCCAATGCCATTAGCACGACGTCGGCCTGGCCGGTCAGGCTTTGCAGACCCAGTCGCTGCGACGAGATCGGGCTGGCATCTGGATTCGGGTTGGTCACCAGGGTGACCGCAAAGTCTTTTAACAGCGGCGCTATCTCGCTTTCATGGTGGCCCAACACGACCACCAGTTCAGTGACCCCAACGCACTGCAAGGCCATGATCTGGCGGCGTATCAACGGCACACCGTCGAGCTCAAGCAACGACTTGGGCTTGTAGCCCATGCGCGTTCCCGCACCGGCTGCCAGCAGCACGGCCGCGACGCTCAGTGACGGGTGGATGGTGTGGGCGGCAGGGACTGTTGTCATGCGCGTCTTCAGTCGATGATGTTCTCAGCGTCGAGCACCCGCACGCGTGGGTCGACGTTGTAGCCGCCAAATTCTGTGTAGCGGAGCAAGTGTCGTTCACAGCGCGTGCAGTGCCATACTTCACACTGGTTGTAGGGGAAAAAGGCCGGTGCGATGGGTGCGTTCGGTGAGTCGTAGCGCGTGCCCTGCGGGTGGCATTCTTCGAGGGTTGGTTCTTCAATGGAGGCGTCGCGCAGGGTCCCGAGCGCTGTCATCAGCGCCGCTTCCCAGCGATATTCCGCGAGGCTTTCCCAAGCTGTGCAGGCACCTAGTGCGCAGCGGCAAGCCTGCGGTGCGGCGGCATCGGTCAATACCAAGCGCAATGCTGCAGAGTTGGCGATGTGTTTCACGATGAGGTGGGCAATCGGACTTTTTGAGCGTTGAAGATGCAGGCGTCTAGTTGCAAAAATGTAAAAAGCCCGCCCACACGAGGCAGGCAGGCTGTTGAGAAGCAGCTTCTCAGGACGCCATCAGGTTTTAGCGTTGACCGATAGGCTTGACATCGCGGGGTGTCGAACCAGTGAACAGCTGACGCGGACGGCCAATTTTGTACTCTGGGTCGCCGATCATTTCGTTCAGTTGAGCGATCCAGCCGACCGTGCGCGCCAAGGCGAAGACGGCGGTGAACAGTGGCACCGGAATACCGATGGCCCGCTGGACGATGCCAGAGTAGAAGTCGACGTTCGGGTAGAGCTTGCGGGAGACAAAATAGTCGTCTTCAAGGGCAATCTTTTCGAGCGTCATGGCCAGCTTGAACAGTGGGTCGTTTTCGAGACCCATCTCTTGCAGCACTTCTTTACAGGTTTCCTGCATTAGTTTGGCGCGTGGGTCGTAGTTTTTGTAAACACGGTGACCAAAACCCATCAACTTGACGGTTGAGTTTTTGTCTTTGACCTGCTTGATGAATTCACCGATGTTTTCGACACCGCCATTTTTCTGGATGTCTGTCAGCATATTCAGTGCGGCTTCGTTGGCACCGCCATGAGCCGGACCCCAAAGGCAGGCAACGCCGGCAGCAATGGCTGCAAACGGGTTCGTTCCCGATGACCCGCACAGACGCACGGTCGAAGTTGAAGCGTTTTGCTCGTGGTCAGCGTGCAAGATGAAGATGCGGTCGAGTGCGCGCTCGAGCACTGGATTCACTTTGTACTCTTCGCACGGTGTTGAGAACATCGTGTGCAGAAAATTCCCGGAGTAGCTCAGGTCGTTCCGTGGATAAACGTAGGGCTGACCAACCGTGTATTTGTAAGCCATCGACACCAAGGTCGGCATCTTGGCAATGAGACGAATCGCCGCGATTTCGCGGTGCTCCGGATTGTTGATGTCAGTGCTGTCATGGTAGAAGGCAGAAAGAGCGCCGACCAGGCCTGTCATGATGGCCATTGGATGCGCATCACGGCGGAAACCGCGCATGAAATACTGCATCTGCTCATGCACCATGGTGTGGTTTGTCACCCGGCTCACGAAATCTGTTTTTTGACTGGCGTCTGGCAGTTCTCCGTAGAGCAACAGGTGACAGGTTTCGAGGTAGTCGCAGTTGGTCGCGAGTTGTTCAATCGGGTAGCCGCGGTACAGCAGTTCACCTTTGTCGCCGTCAATGTAAGTGATGGCCGATTGCGTTGCTGCTGTCGATAAAAAGCCCGGGTCGTACGTGAACATTCCGGTCTGTGCGTACAGCTTACGGATGTCGACCACATCAGGTCCTACGGAACCCTCGTAAACGGGCATCTCAATGCTGGGCGTGCCATTGCTGAATGAGAGGGTGGCTTTGTTGTCGGCTAGTTTCATTTCTCTTTCCTTTTCATGGGGGAGAAGGGTGATGTCTTGTGGGCACCATTCCCTTGGGGGTTTTTGTCAGGCAGTCACCAGTCCAGGTGCCGCCGGAACGATCAACAGGGCCAGCACTTCGCGGGCTTCGTCGGTAGACGCGCTGACCGCTTCGAGCTCAGCTGGCTGTTTTCGCTGCAAAAACAGATCCAGCAGATCATTGTCAGATAAATCCATCAAATCATTCAAGCCTTTGGCTTGCCTGACAGTCAGGAGGGATTCGTGCCTGGCAAAAAAGCGTTCGATGAACAGGTCGTTTTCAAGCAAGCCGCGACGGCAACCCCAGCGTAGCCTGCTGAGCGAACGCTCGTCAAGCAGCGGCGAGTTTACAGCCGTCGAAGTATCAGGCATGGCAGCGGACACAGTGAGTATTTCAGTGCTGAAGGAGTCAGTTCGCGGGTTCAGACCGAGCGCAGAACCATCATTTCCTTGATCTTGCCAATCGCCTTGGTTGGGTTCAGACCCTTGGGGCAGACATCGACGCAATTCATGATGGTGTGGCAGCGGAACAAACGGTACGGATCTTCGAGGTTGTCGAGGCGGGCGGCGGTGTCTTCGTCACGGCTATCGGCGATGAAGCGGTAAGCCTGCAACAGACCGGCCGGCCCGACGAACTTGTCTGGATTCCACCAGAAGCTCGGGCAGCTGGTGGAGCAGCTGGCGCACAAGATGCACTCGTAAAGGCCGTTCAACTCGTCGCGTTCTTCAGGGCTTTGCAGGCGCTCTTTTTCTGGCGGTACGTTGTCATTAACCAAGTACGGCTTGATCGAGTTGTACTGTTTGAAAAACTGAGTCATGTCGACGATCAAGTCGCGCACAACTGGCAGACCTGGCAGCGGCTTCAGGACGATGGTGCCCTTCAGTGTGAGCATGTTGGTCAGGCAGGCGAGGCCGTTTTTTCCGTTGATGTTCATGGCGTCTGAGCCGCAAACGCCTTCGCGGCAAGAGCGGCGAAAGGTGATGGTCGGGTCTTGCGCTTTGAGTTTCATCAGGGCGTCGAGCAGCATCCGTTCACTGCCATCGAGTTCAACCTCGATGGTCTGCATATAGGGCTTAGCGTCCTGATCTGGGTCGTAGCGGTAAATCTGGAAAGTGCGTTTGGTCATGGTGTACTCGCAAAAGTTGATCAGTTGGGGACAGAGCTAAAGATCCGTCCCACAAGGTGTTAGAAACTACGAACGGTCAGGGGAATTGAATCCACCGTCAGCGGTTTCATTTGCACCGGCTTGTAAGACAGTCGGTTGCCTTCGCTGTGCCAGAGGGTGTGCTTGTGCCACTCGCTGTCGTTGCGGCCGTTCGGGTTCTCTGGCGTGTCGCCGAAGTCATCGACCGAGTGCGCGCCGCGGCTTTCGTGGCGAGCAGCGGCAGAGACGATAGTGGCTTCGGCTGCCTCGATCAGGTTTTCAACTTCCAGCGCTTCGATGCGGGCGGTGTTGAAAATCTTCGACTTGTCTTTCAAGCCGATTTTCTTCACGCGTTCGCGCAGAGCGGCAATCTTGGCCACGCCTTCTTTCATGATGGCCACGGTGCGGAAGACACCGGCATGCTGTTGCATGGCGGCACGGATGTCGTTGGCAACGTCTTGGGCGTATTCGCCTTCCGTGGCGTTGTCGAGGCGTGCGATCCGTGCCAGTGTGGCATCGGCTGCGTTGGCGGGCAGCGATTTGTGATCGGTGCTCTTGTTGAATTCAACAATGTGGTTACCGGCGGCGCGGCCAAAAACCAGCAAGTCGAGCAAGGAATTGGTGCCCAAGCGGTTGGCACCGTGCACGCTGACGCAAGAGCATTCGCCGACGGCATACAGACCGTTCACAACTTCGCTTTGGTTGTCGGCATTCTGCGTGACCACTTGACCATGGATATTGGTCGGAATACCACCCATTTGGTAGTGAATGGTCGGCACCACAGGAATCGGTTCTTTGGTGATGTCGACGTTGGCAAAGTTGTGGCCAATCTCGAACACCGATGGCAGACGCTTCATGATAGTGTCGGCGCCGAGGTGGGTCATGTCAAGGTTGATGTAGTCCTTATTAGGACCGCAGCCGCGCCCTTCTTTGATCTCCTGGTCCATGCAGCGAGACACGTAGTCACGCGGTGCCAGATCTTTGTACGCTGGTGCATAACGCTCCATGAAGCGCTCGCCATTGCTGTTGCGCAAAATGGCGCCTTCGCCCCGGCAGCCTTCGGTCAGCAACACGCCAGCGCCATGCACGCCAGTCGGGTGGAACTGCCAGAATTCCATGTCTTCGAGGGGGATGCCGGCGCGAGCCGCCATGCCCAAACCGTCGCCGGTGTTGATGAATGCGTTGGTTGAGGCTTCAAAAATACGGCCTGCACCGCCAGTGGCGAGCAGCGTGGTTTTGGCTTCAAAAATATGCACGTCACCGGTTTCCATCTCGATGGCGGTGACGCCAACGACGTCGCCAGCGTCGTCACGGATCAAGTCCATCGCCAGCCATTCAACAAAGAAGCTGGTTTTTTCTTTGACGTTTTGTTGGTACAGCGTGTGCAGCATGGCGTGGCCTGTGCGGTCGGCTGCGGCGCAAGCGCGCTGCACGGCTTTTTCGCCGTAGTTGGCGGTGTGACCACCAAATGGACGCTGGTAAATCGTGCCGTCTGGGTTGCGGTCAAACGGCATGCCCATGTGCTCTAAGTCATAGACGACCTTGGGCGCTTCACGGCACATGTACTCGATCGCGTCTTGGTCGCCGAGCCAGTCGGAGCCCTTGACGGTGTCGTAGAAGTGGTAGTGCCAGTTGTCTTCAGACATGTTGCCAAGCGAGGCACCAATGCCGCCTTGCGCTGCCACGGTGTGCGAGCGGGTCGGGAATACTTTGGACAGAACGGCAACGTTCAGGCCAGCTTTGGCCAGTTGCAGTGAGGCGCGCATGCCGGAGCCGCCGGCACCGACGATAACGACGTCAAATTTGCGCTTTGGGAGTTTCGAAGTGAGTGTCATGATTTCTTAGAGTCTCCACAAGACTTGAATGGCCCAACCGGAACATGCCACGAGCCAGACGATGGTAAATACTTGAAGCGACAAGCGCAGCGCCACGGGCTTGATGTAGTCCATGTAGATGTCGCGCATGCCGACCCAGACGTGCCACAGCAGGCACAAGATGACCACGAAGGTCAGCATTTTCATGGGTTG